>JAGNSI010000076.1 GCA_017988135.1 Pseudarcicella sp. | reverse complement strand
CCAATGTTCTTGCGCTTTGCTGAGTAGCTAACCTTGTGAATAAATGGTTTGAATACTTGGTTCTTCATCGATAGTTTTGCAAGCATAAAAAACGGAGAATAGTAGCAAACCTACTGTGAAAAAAGCTAACCACTGTCGCTTTCGATTGGTTGGTTGTTTGGTTTTCATTTTCAGAAAAGGGGATGAATGATTTTTTTAAAAATTAATGCTTGCAAGCTAGCTTATAAAATTGAGTTTGCAAAATGTTTTTTCAAAAAAACACAATTATCAAAAGGTTTTATAACAAAAATAACTTGTAAAATACTAGTTTATAGTCATTTAAATATTTCAAAAAAAAACATTTCACAATACAGATCACATTACACCTTTGGCTTCTTTTTGCATTTCATTTGTTGCTTCTGAAACCACTTTTACTGGCATTTGAAGTATTGTTTGGGCTTCATTTTTTGCTTTTTGTTTATTATTTACAGACAAATAAAGTTTCATTAATAAAAAATGTGGATACATAAAATTTGGATTCAAGCAAGTGGCATATTTAAAAGATTTTTCTGCCAAATCGTTTTGTTTCAAAGCTTGATAGCAAAGCCCCATGTTGGTGTATTGGTATTGCTCGGCCGCTAATGGTAAACTTTGTTGGTAGAGCTTCAAAGCCGATACATTATCGTTGAGTATTGCTTTAGATTTGGCAAAATGCAACAGCATATTAGCATCGTTTTGCCTGATTGGATATGCTTTTGATAAGTGATGTATAGTCGCCTCATGGTCTTCGTCTTGAAAAGCAACCATTCCTTTTTGAACCAAACTATAAAAACGTAGCGATTGATAATTGTAAAAACATAAAAAAACTAAAGATGCAAGTAGTACTGATACACACAACCTTATATTAGGTTTAAATCGCTTTAATGACTTCAAATCAGCTCTTTGTGCGTCTTCAAATGCCATAAAAACCATAAAAAGCAATAAAATGGGCAGACATTCCATCGGGTATGAAGTAAATGATGATATCAAAAAAGCAATAATTCCACCCAAAAATAAACTGGTTGTTTTAGCATTTTTAAACACATAAAATAACATAAGCAGATACAACACTAAACCAATAAAACCGTACTCTAAAGCTATCTGAAAAAAATCGTTAAAGGCATATTCCGTTTTTCCTGCTACCATTATTTCATCGGGTAACCTATGTTGGGCAAAATATTGTGCTTGATAATGACCAAATTTTCGCTGAAAAGAATTTACACCATGCCCAAAAAAAGGTGCATCTATAAACATATTTGCCTCTATTTTCCAATTCACCAATCGACCAAATGCTGAAGCTTTCTTGAAATTATACAAAAAATATATTGCACCTAAGCTTAAAAACAATACAATAACTATTGCTATCAACTTATAAAAAGCATTTGAAAAGACACCTTTCAGAAACACAAAAACCTGAAAATGAATACACAAAACCCAAGAAGTGCCTAACAGCGCACCCAACCATGCAGACCTAGACTCTGTAACTGGCAAAATCAAGACAGTAGCTATAGCCGAACTATAAGCTGTGTAATACAATATTTGCTGAGATAGCGTTTGGGTTTTCTTTTCTAAAATCAATTGCACCGACAAAGGTAAAAAACAAGCTAAATACACCGAATATGGTCCAGGGTTGTGAAAAGAACCTGTAACTTTAAACAAATTGTGATTACTTACCAATATCCCCCATAGTTGCAACAAACCCAAAACTGCTTGCTGAAAGCTAAAAAACAAAAGAATGATCAACAAAAAATTATAAATAAATGTGCGCTTGGAATTGGCTATAAATTGTTTCAATGGGATATAAAACAAAAAAATCAATAACCAACTGAGTTGTTTGTCTGTAAAAAAAATAGCATCAAAACCAGTTCTTAAAAGCAAATACAATCCCAGAATAAAAACAAATAAGAATATTTTGCTTAAAGAAATGGTAAATTTTCCCCGATAAAAAAAAAGCAAAAAAGATAAAAAAAATATGGACAAAAAATTAAAATACAAGTACTTAGGCAAAGACGATGCTTCGGGAAATTCCCCAGAAACAACACATACAGTTGCCATAAATAAAGTAAAAAAAACTATTCCTAGAAAACTAATAATATTAAAATTCAATAAGGAAAGGGCGTTTTTAAGTGATAATTTCATATAGATTCAATAATAAAAACACAAAAAAGAAGCCCAACCGATGGGCTTCTTTTTTACGATAAATTTGATGTATCAATTTACAAATAAACGGTGGATAGTAATTCATTCGAAGCCTAATTCTGTTTTAAAATTATCCATTTCAGTGAAAATATTAAAACAGTAAGTGTCTTGCTGCAACAGAATTTGGCTACTATTTAAGTTTTTTCAGAAACTTCTCTGCTGGAATAAATTTATCAAACTCTTTGATTTCTATATTTCTATAAAAAATCTCGGCTGTTTCGCATTGCAAGCCTATGATACCTTTTTCTACACTCAAATCGGTAGCATAATTAACCAGTTTTCCATTGAGCTTATGAATAGCGTATTTGTTGCCCATCACTATTACTTCACAGGTATTCCACTCGCCATCCAATGCATGAAAAGGCACATCGGCACCTCTGTGTTCGCCTTGTCTTTTTTCTATTAACTTGCCATTTTTGTTGGGCATTAAAAACTGGTGCTTATCGTCTTCCGACCACTGAAATAATGTATTAGAAGCCCAAAAATCGCCTGTGTGATTTTTCTGGGTAAGATGGTTGTATCTCACTTGATATTCTATGCCGTCTGGCCAAATTTTATCGTCAAAAACGTGATAATAACATCCTGCATCATACTGAAACTGATCAAAGTTATTATAAATTTTAGTACCCCATTTATACTGAAATTTGAAAATAAAACGACTGTATTCCTTCTTTGTGTACATCAACCCATGCCTATTTCCTTTTTCTTTTTTCATCCATAAACTATCGGCAAAATCTTTATAAACATGCACCATGCCGTCTGATACAGCAAAAACTTTTTTTGCTTCTACGCTATCTTTATTGCGAAGAGAAAGCTTCCAATTATCTAAATCTTTACCATTAAATAAAGGCACAAAGCCATTTTTATCCTGAGCCAACAATGATAAAGGGCTCAATAAAATACCAAAAATTAAAGTCTTAAAGTTCATTTTTTTATTATACAATTTTAAAATATTGAAAGCAAAAATAGACAGCATAGCCACCAAAAGCATTCTCTAATGTTTTATTTGGTAGCTCAAAAGTTCAAATCGATTGAATACTGTTTTAAAATAAAAAGAAAGAGTATATTTTTGATTTTTTAAAACATCAAAATATGAGAAAAATTTTTATCACGCTGTTGAGCGTATGTATTTGTTACTTTTCGTTGGCTCAAAAAAAATCGCCCATCTCCGATATAAATGTTATTCTTTCTGGCGACTATGCAGATCCGTCGATTCTAAAAGATGGGGCTGATTATTATATGACCAATACGAGCACAAACTTTTCACCCGGTTTAAGGGTTTGGCATAGTAAAGATCTATTAAATTGGAAACCCATTGGTTATGCTTTAAAAACGTATGTTGGGGAAGTTTGGGCGCCCGATTTTGTAAAACATGGCGATACGTATTACATCTATTTTCCTGCCTATCCAGGAACCAATTGGGTAGTGACTGCCAAATCGCCCTATGGACCATGGAGCGAACCGATAGACTTGAAAGTAAAAGGTATAGACCCTGGTCATATTGCTACACCAGATGGCAAACGTTATTTATACTTCAATGGAGGTATGATTGCAGAGCTAAATCCAGACGGAATCTCACTAAAAGAAGAGCCTAGAAAAGTGTATGATGGCTGGCAGTATCCCAAAGATTGGAGCGTTGAGTGCTTCTGTGCTGAGTCTCCAAAAATCAATTATACCAATGGATATTACTATCTAACCACCGCACAAGGTGGTACTTCTGGACCGTCTACTAGCCACATGGTGGTTCAAGCTAGAGCAAAATCGCCTTTGGGACCTTGGGAAAATAGCCCCATAAACCCTATTGTTCATACCTATTCTGAAAAAGAAAAATATTGGAGCAAAGGTCACGGCACTATCGTAAAAACGCCCGACAATGGATGGGCAGTAGTTTACCATGCTTACGAAAAAAACAATCTATCTCATGGACGACAAGTATTGCTAGAACCTTTGGAATATACCAAAGACGGCTGGTTCAAAACTGTGAGAAATAAAAAAATAGAGCCGAACAATATCAATATTATAGATAATTTAAAAACGGTTTCAGATGATTTTTCGGGAAATAAGATGAACGACCAATGGCAAAAAAGCGAAAATTATAGCAACGATAACTATTTTATTAAAAATGGTTTTCTTGAATTGAAGTCAAATAATGACAGCTTGAAAGTTTTGCATATTACAACTGAAAACTCAAATTATGAGGCAACTATTAAATTTCAAGATATAAAAGGTTTAGATGTTGGCTTGGTAGCATTTTATAGAGAAAATAACATGGCGGGCATCAACTTTAATGGCGAAAAAATATCAAGAGTTGGTGCTACTTTGAAATACGGAAGTCCTTCTATTAAAAACAATAATGCAAAGTACTTGAAAATTACGGTGAAAAATTTCGACTTAACTATGAAGTTTAGTTCGGATGGAATAAACTGGGAGACCTATCCTAATTCTATGAATATTCAAGGATATCAACACAATGTTTTTGGGAAATTTTCTGCTTTGAAACCAGCTATTTATTGGAGAGGAAATGGATCTGGAAAAATAGATTCTTTTACATTCAAAAAAATATAAATTCAAACAAGCCATTTTTAATATCAAATTCAAATCATTGGGAATATAAAATGATTTGAATTTGATATTTTTTTTTATTTCACACCCAATACCATCGTCCATTTACTTTGGTATTTGGCTACGCCTAAAATTCTTGCATCTGGATTCATCATAGTGGTACAATGCGAATAACTGGTAACCCAAGCTTTCATTACATCGGCAACCGTAAAATAATCGTTGGCTAAATTCTCTCCGACCACATTACCCACAAAACCTTGCACCTTAGCCCTTTGCACAACATCTGTGCCTGTAAGTGATGTGTGACTCAGATATTTATTAAAATACATGTCTTGGCTATGTTTAGAGGCTGTTTTGGCAAGTAAATCGTCCCAGTCTAATAAGGCTTGTGGAGGAAATATTTGAGACTGTGTAGTGCTTTTGCACTCGCAACCTTTAGCTCTCAACTTGTTTAACTCCACTAAAACGTCTTTCTGAAAATCGTCTTTTACAGTGTCTGGTATGGGCGAAATGATGGTTTTTATAACAGTATTAGGTTCTGATTTTTCGCAAGAAAAAATAAAAATTATACTCGTTACCGCAGATAAAAGTATCGTTTTTGAGAATATTTTTGACATGTCTGTAATTGTTCGATTTTTAAAGAAATAAGATTTTATGCAAAATGAAAAAAACAATTTAAAAATCAAATTTTATTTCAAAAAAACAATTTTTCACATTTCTTTAAACAAAAAAAAAGCAAAAATTCATTTCGAATTTTTGCTTTTTAAATTGTAGCACCAGCGAGAATCGAACTCACATCAAACGTTTAGGAAACGTCTATTCTATCCGTTGAACTATGGCGCCAATTTCTCACAAAATTAAGTGCTTTTTAATGAATAGCAAATCAATTTTCCGATCAAACACAAAATATCTTAATACTCATTCGTATTCAGCCAATTAGGAAATATTTGAATGTGTTTTTCTTTTATTTGTGCTAGCATTGCAGTGCGTAATTCTTCTAAATTTTCACGCTGTTCTGCCGAAACAAATACTGCTTGTGGCTGTGGAGTATCTAAATACGAGTTTTTCAGAAATTGTGTTACCCTTTCTATTTTTAATTTTTGAGTATTTTCTGGCAATTCCTCTTCTAAGTTTATCACTTCTTCGAGAGCTTCTGCTTCAAACAAATCTATTTTATTAAAAACCAAAATAGTTGGTTTATTACCTGCTCCTATTTCTGCCAAAATAGTATTTACCACTTCTATTTGCTCTTCAAAAGAAGGGTGAGAAATATCTACTACGTGCAATAAAATATCGGCCTCACGTACTTCATCGAGCGTAGATTTAAAAGATTCTACCAGCATGGTAGGTAGTTTTCTGATAAATCCCACGGTATCGGTGAGCAAAAAAGGTATGTTGTTTATCGTTACTTTTCTTACGGTAGAATCTACTGTAGCAAAGAGTTTATTTTCTGCAAATACGTCTGATTTTGACAATTTTGTCATCAAAGTTGATTTTCCAACATTGGTATAACCTACCAAGGAAACTCTTACCATACGGTCACGGTTTTTTCTTTGGGTGTTAGATTGTATGTCTATCAACTTGAGTTTTTCTTTCAGTAATGTTATACGGTCTTTGGCTATACGTCTATCGGTTTCCAATTCTTTTTCACCTGGCCCACGCATACCTATTCCTCCTTTTTGTTTGGAAAGGTGCGTCCACATGCGGGTAAGTCGTGGCAACATATACTGGTATTGTGCTAGCTCAACTTGTGTTTTTGCTTGTATAGTTTGTGCTCGTTGGGCAAAAATATTAAGTATCATCAAAGGTCTATCCAATACTTTTACGTCTTTTTGAAGAGCCTCAAAGCGTGATTCAAGATTACGTACTTGTATGGGCGACAGCTCATCGTCAAAAATAATCATGTCTATGGCATTGTCTACCACATAAGCAATTATTTCTTCCAACTTACCCTTACCTACATATGTGCCGTTATGAGGTCTTTCCATTTTTTGGGTAAAAACCTTCTTCGTAACAACGCCTGATGTTTCTGCCAAAAAAGCTAACTCCTCTAAGTATTCGAGAGTTTTGCGTTCGGGTTGCTTTTGGGTAGTGATTGCCACCAAAATAGCGGTTTCTTGTGTTTCTTTTGTGCTGTGCAAATTGCTTATATTTTAATACTTTGCTAAATCAAAATTATCTGTTGTAGCTTTGTAAACTGGCAAAACCATTGTGTTTCTTCTTTTTCTTGCAAACTAAATCCAAACTGTGAGGCTATTTCCTGAATGGCTGGTGCTATGAAAGAACCATTACTGGCAAATCAAAAAACCAACCAATTCAATAGCTTTCGTTTAATTGGTTTTTGCCAGTACATCATCCTTGCTTGGCGTACAATAGCTAGACCATTTGCCTACTACAGTGCCTTCTTTAAGCAACCAAATACCTGGATTTGAACGAACTATAGTTTTTAAAATTTTAGCATCTGCCGAAAGATTGATAATACCCAACTGGTGCTCGTGCCTAAATTGACTAACTGCTTCTTCTGATGAAGCAGACACAAGCCAAACTTTTACATCTGTTTTCTCGAGAGATTTAGCCAATTCTTGTATACTTGCTATGTTTGCTGTATTGGCTTTTTCTATTGAAGAAATCACTATCATTAGTTTCTTACCTTTGAAACTTTCTTCTTTGTAATTGGTAGTATCGCCATCTTTCCATAGATTGTAATCAGTAATTTTTGGTTTAGCAGCATCTTCATTTACAGTTACCATTGCCTTGAAATGGTAAGTTGTGTCTGTCGGCATTTGGTCTAATTCTACTTCTTTACCGTCTTTTTCGTAAGTATACTTGAATATCATTTGCTCAGATGGTTTCATATTTGTAGGGATATTTTGACCTACTGCATAAGGTAAATCATCGTAAACGGTAAGGTATCTTACACAATAAATCCCTAACAATAAGCATAATACTACGGTAAGAGTAACCACACTGCCAGTTTTTCTTTCGGTAAACAACTGGCGTTTCCAAAGTATGATGAGTATAAAAAACAAGAGTATGATGTCTTTCCAAAAGGATGTCCAAGGTTTTAGCTTGATGGTTTCACCAAAGCATCCACAATCGGTTACTTTATTGAAATATGCCGAATAAAACGTAAGAAAACCAAAGAATATACATGTAATAAGTAATATCCAAGAGGTGGTTTTTAGCTTATAACTTACCAATAAAGCTACGCCTAAAACTACTTCTAGGGTACATAAAAATATAGCGAAATATAATGCAAATGGCGTAATGGCATGCCAAAAACCAGCAGACCAAGCAAAATCTTGCGAAAATACATCAAAATATTCTTCTAACTTGATTTGTGTACCTACAGGATCTTTGAGTTTTATTAGACCAGAGAATGTAAATATAATTCCTACAAAAATTCTTGAAAATTGTGCTATTGCCTTCATTTTGTTTAATAATGTTTTGTGTTGAAATATTTCGGAATGCTTTTGTAATGACTTTACAAAAAACACTCTTCACTATTGTTGTTGTTGGACTTGTTGTTGCTGAATTTTAATTTCTTTTTCTTGCATATTTATCATACAAAAAACAGCATAATTCATCATATCTTGGTAATTTGCTTCTACGCCTTCAGACACTAAAGTTTCGCCTTTGTTGTCTTCTATTTGTTTGGTTCTGAATATTTTCATCAGTATCAAATCTGTCATACTGCTTACTCGCATATCTCGCCAAGCTTCCGAATAGTCGTGATTTTTGTTTCGCAAAAGTGATATGGTACTTTCTACTTTTTGGGTATAAAGGTCTTCTAACTCATCAGTATTCAACGATATATCATTGCTTTCGCCCAATTGCAATTGTATCATGGCTATGATACAGTAGTTGATAATTCCGATAAACTCTCCTTCAATACCATCGCTTACTTTCTGTACGCCTTTTTCTTGAATAGAGCGTATTCTTTGTGCTTTTATAAAAATTTGATCTGTAAGACTCGGCAGTCGTAATATCCGCCATGAAGTGCCATAATCTTGGTTTTTCTTCATGAATAAATCTTTACAAATACTGATAATAGCTCGATATTGTTTTTCTGTGTGGCTCAATGTATAAATTTTAAAAAAATCACAAAAACTACTCTTTTACTTTAGGTACTTTGAAATATGTTTGATTTTTTGACGGAGCATTTTTCAAGCCTTCTTCTCTTGTAATAGTTGAAATGGCAACGTCTTCTCTCCATGCGTTGAGCTCCCTGCTCATGTGCAAAAGTGGCAAAACTTGACTCGTGTCTACCTCATTGAGTTCTTCCATCCAGCTTAGTACTGTATTCAATGATGTTTCCATCTCTGTTTGAGTTTTTTCGGAAAGCTCTAATCTTGCCAAATGAGCTATTTTTTGAAGTGTTTCTTTATCTATGTTCATAATTTTACTAAAAATTATTCTTTACTATCTTCATCTCTTTTTTTTAGTTTTTTATCGTCCGTATTTTTGTTCAAAAACTGGTTGATTTTATCTATATCAAAAGAAGTTTTTATTTCGCCAAAAGTATCAATAGAAATATCAAAGCCTTCTAAGTCTTTGTGTACTTTTGGTTTTTCTATTTTTGTGGTATCCTTTTTTTTTGCCATTAGAGTACAGTCAAGGCTTTTTCTAATCTTTTTATAACTTGCTCTTTACCTATAATTTCCATAAACAGCATCAAATCTGGACCTGCACTTTCACCTGAAATCACTACTCTTAGTATTTGCATGATTTTCCCTAATTTGATACCCAATATTTCTAATTCCGAAGCCAATGTTGTTTTTATGTTCTCGGCATTGAAATCTTCTAAAGTAGGCAATGCGTTTTTAAATGCTTGAATAGCGGCTTTGGTTTCTTCGTTCCATTTGCTGTCTACCACTGCTTGATCGTAAACTTCAGGCATTGTAAAAAGCTGTTTGGCTCCTGCTATTATTTCGTAAGGAAAAGTCACTCTTTCTTTGTACAAATGGGCTATTTTTTGTCCAACAGCTGTTTCGTATTCTGATAAATATTGTTGGGCTATTTGCTCGTCACTGAGCAATTTGAGGTATTGCTGATTGAACCATTGGGCTTTTTTAATATCAAATTTTGCTCCAGCTTTGTTGATTCTTTCTAAAGAAAAAGATGTTATGAGTTCTTCCATAGTAAACATTTCTTTTTCGTTTCCAGGGTTCCACCCCAAAAAGGCTAAAAAATTGATAACGGCATCTTTGAGATAGCCATTTTCTTTAAATCCTTGGGCTATATTGCCTGTTTCTGGGTCTTTCCACTCGAGTGGAAATACTGGAAACCCACCCAAATCTGCATCTCTTTTAGACAATTTTCCGTTTCCTTCTGGTTTCAACAAAAGTGGCAAATGGGCAAATGTTGGCATAGTAGCTTCCCAGCCGAAGGCTTTGTACAATAGCACATGTAGTGGTGCAGATGGCAACCATTCTTCACCACGTATCACGTGTGTGATTTGCATCAGGTGGTCGTCTACCACATTGGCTAGGTGATAGGTTGGCATTCCGTCTGACTTCATGAGTACTTTGTCGTCTACTACTGACGAATGTACCAGCACCCAATCTCTAATAATGTCTTTAAACCTTATTTCTTCTTTGGCTCTTACCAAAAGTCTGATGACATAGGGCTCTCCAGATTGCAACCTAGCTTGGGTTTCTTCAGGGCTGAGTGTAAGCGAATTGCTAAGCCTTGTGCGTGTTACGGCATTGTACTGAAAGGCAGAACCGTTTGCTTCGAAACTTTTACGTATAACGTCTAACTCCTCGGTAGTGTCGAAAGCGTAATAGGCATTACCTTCGTCGAGCAATTGTTGGGCATATTTTTTATAAATATCTTTTCTTTCAGACTGTTTGTAGGGTTCAAAACTACCACCTACTCCCACGCCTTCGTCTATTTGAATTCCTGCCCATTGAAGTGCTTCTAGTATATATTGCTCGGCTCCTTTTACGTAGCGAGTTTGGTCTGTATCTTCAATTCTTAGTAGCATTTTGCCATTGTTTTGTTTGGCAAAAAGGTAATTGTACAGGGCGGTTCTTAGCCCTCCTATATGTAATGGCCCAGTTGGGCTTGGTGCAAATCTTACTCTTACGGTATTGGTCATTTTGTAAATTTATATTAAAATAATGGTTTTATATCGGGATAAATTTTGTGTTTAAAAAGATTCTTTGATTCTATAATCGGTGGTTTTATCCGAATTGGTGGTCATCAATTCGCCCAAAAAACCTGCCAAAAACAATTGGAAACCTATAATAATGGCAGTAAGTGCCAAGAAAAACCCTGGATGATCGGTTGCATTTCTGAATTTATTACCCTGATTGATGTCCCACATTTTCTGAAATATCACCCAAAGTGTTCCCAAAAAACCAAAAAACATAGATGCTATACCCAATGTTCCAAAAAAATGCATGGGTCTTTTACCGTATTTATGAACAAAGGTGATAGATAGCAAATCTAAAAATCCATAAAAAAACCTTTCTAAGCCAAATTTAGTGGTTCCGTATTTTCGAGCTTGATGTTGCACTACTTTTTCGGCTATTTTACTAAATCCATTCCAATTGGCTTGTACGGGAATATATCGGTGCATTTCGCCGTATAATTTTATGGTTTTTATAACTTCGTTTTTGTAAGCTTTTAGTCCACAATTGTTATCATGCAATTTTACACCTGTTACCCATTTTATGGCTGCGTTATAGAGCTTGGTAGGCAAGGTTTTAGACAATGGGTCGTAGCGTTTTTGTTTCCAACCCGACACCAAGTCAAAATCATCTTCGACTATCATTCTATAGAGCTCAGGTATTTCGTCTGGGCTGTCTTGCAAGTCAGCATCCATGGTAATCACTACTTTACCTATTGCATTTTTAAAACCTTCGTGCAATGCAGCTGATTTGCCGTAATTTCTCCCAAAACAAATGCCTTTTATTTCGGCAAAGCTTGCTGATAGTTTTTTGATAACAGCCCATGAATCGTCTGAACTACCGTCGTTTATAAAAATAACTTCATAGCTTAGTTTTTCTTTTTCCATCACTCTTTTTATCCAAGCCATGAGCTCGGGCAACGATTCTGCTTCGTTGTATAATGGCACTACTATGGAAAGGTCTAACATATTTTTTACTAAATTATCGACAAGAATATTGTGTTTGTACAAAAAATTTAAATAATATTCTTTCAATAGTGTTTTAAAATCGTTGGTATAATTTTCGTCTTTTAAAATCAATTCTTTTGTAGCATTGCCAATATTTTTTGTTTCAGAAAAAAATATTTCTTTTAAAAATCAGCTCCGAAACATTATTTGATCAAATATTTTCCATCTTCAAAGACACTTATTTCAATGTATTTGGGGCGAAAAGTTCTATTTCATCAATTGGTAATATTAATACAAATTTACCATTATTTGCAAGTAAAATCATCACAGTTTGTAGCAAATCCTTAAAAGAATTGTATTGGCATGAATGGCTTGATAAGATTTTGGGCTTGGGGGTTGTAATTGAGTGGTAAAAAAAGGTATTTTGCTCAATTTAAATCGGAAAAAATGAATTTGAAATGATGCTTTTTGTGTTTTAGATCTAAGTCACAGACATAGACCAGAGGGCGAACCAATACGCCCAGAGGGCTTAAAAATATTCCTCACTCGGCACAGCCGAGAGAGTGCGGAGTGATAATTTATTTCAAAATTCATTTCGTAAATTCCCCCCCTTGTTTCGTGTCCTCACCGAAACAAATTCGGATTATAATTTATTTCAAAATTCATTACGTAAATCTTTTAAAATACAATAATTTAATATTTCTTTTTTGTAAAATAAACTACTTGAAAATTTATACGCCATCGGCTCTTTTGACAATTCCCATCCATTTGAAACTGGGTTGTTGTGAATGTAATCTAATTTTTGATAAGCA
>JAGNSI010000192.1 GCA_017988135.1 Pseudarcicella sp. | reverse complement strand
ATGAATAACATTTACTAGAGTATCTTTTTTCGAACGATTTTCTATTATAACTCTAATATTATTCAACGTAGAATCCGACAAATTGAACTTTTTGGCTTTGAAAATTTCGTTCAAGTCGTTAGTGACCATATTTAACTGACTAGATTTACTTTCAGACCGAAAAGTATTATTGCTCAGATTTTTACTTAAATTTATGGTATCAGCATTTAATTTATAAAAATTGACTGCCGAAACTTGAAAACTGATTGTACAAAAAAGCAACAAAAATAAATTTCTCATATTAGAAGACTTTAAAGTTTAAAAAATGTGTTAAACAATATTATTTCCAAAAATAAACCTTTAAAAACAAGAATTAATTATTTTAACGATTCATTAACACCTGAAATAAAATAGCAATTTACTGTTGGATACTTTTTAAAAAAAACGCTTAGATACTTGTTAGAATAATTTTATATATATATGTCATCTAATACATTTTAAAGGATGATTAAAGTATAATCACAAAAAAACCATATTAAAAACTTAACATGGTTTTTTCTAACACTCAAAATCAAACAAGCTATCACCTTTCTACTTTCATTAATATTGTCTTTATCAAACCACTGGTACTTATGGCTCTTACATAATAATTACCATTAGTAATCCTTTGAATAGTGACAGTTCCTAGTTTTTTGTTTGGACTTCTTGTTGCATAAAGATTTCCCAAAGAATCGTATACATTCAAAGTTTTCAACACTAAGTTTGAATTGAAAGTAAACTGCCCATTATTTGGATTTGGACTTACCGTGAAAGTATTTACACCAAAAGTATCATCGTTGCTAGTAATAACTGGAGGTGTTACTGTCGAAAAATTTTCGGTTGTAAAATAGTCAAGCTCTACTCCTGCTCCTTCTATCATTATTTTCAACTGACGGCTATCATCAACATTACTGATAGTCAGCTTTTGTTGTGGCGTGGTTGTCCAAGTATTGGTAGCTAGCGATGCAAAAGGCACTTCGCCTATTTTTTCTTCTCCAAGATAAAAAACCGCTTTATTGCTTGTACTGGCATTGTTACGGTAATTTATTTTTACACCATATTCACCTTTTGTAAGATTAGTAATACTGTAGTTCCACCACTCCTTATTGGTTACTTGACCGATATAATTTACCGTTCCGTCTTTCAATAAATCTACATAATCTTTTCTAAATCTAGTATTTACGACCAATGAAGTATCTTTTGTACTATCAAAGTAGGTATGATTGTTGGCTCCTTCGTCATAATGCTCAAATTCTATTTTTGACAAAAGTTTTCTTTCAGGTGTTACAAAAACTGTTTTATTTATCAATTTAGTTTTTAGTTCAGTACCTACACTTACCATTTTATTGATTTTCACACGCATTTCATCTATTGTAGGCTTGCTTTCTGGTTTGTTAAAAAGATTTGTCCACTCATAAGGGTCGTTAGACAAATTGTACAATTGTGGAGAATCATTACTATCTGCTAGTCTGTGTGTTCCATCAAAAAGCATATTGGTACCATTATAAGTCATCAATATAGGCTTATTCCATGTGGTACTTTTGGGATTATTCAAGAGTGGGGCTAAGTTTTCGCCTTCTATATTGGTTTTAGGTGGCAATGCACATCTTTCTACCAATGTTGGGTATACGTCTTGCAAGCTTACGGGTTTGTCACAAAATTGTCCATTTCCTTTAGCAGATGGGTCGTACATGACAAAAGTAGTATGGTGAGCTTGATCGTAAAGCGCATATTTTGCCCAACGTTTTTTTTCGCCCAATTGCCAGCCATGGTCTCCGAAGAAAAGTACAATGGTATTGTCTTTGTATGGGCTGTTTTCTAAGGCATCCAATATAATTCCTACGTTATAGTCGGCATAAGACATGGCAGCCAAATAAGCATGTATACCTTGCTTCCAAGCATTGGCAGCTACTATTTCGGTATGTTCTTTAGCTGCAGAAGCGCCAGCAATATCCGACAAATCATCTTCTTTGTATCCTGCTGGTATTTTTATTTCATCATCGGTATACATATCCCAAAACTGTTGATGAACATTGATAGGAAGGTGAGGCCTAAAAAAACCACATGCCATAAAGAAAGGTTGATTTTTTGTTTTGGAGGTATCGTATCCTTGTATTTTTGTTGCAAAATGAGTTGCTAGCTTGGTATCCTCAGCATTTTCTAATATAAAATTTCCCGTACTCCATTTGAATAAATTATTGGTAGCAGATTTGAAAACATTATTTAGCCCTCCAGGGCTCCCAGTGGCTTGGCTAGTGATAGCTGACCAATTTTTAGGATCTGTTTCGACTGCCCCCATAGTTCCCTTGTGCCATATTTTCCCCCCTGCATAGGCAAAATATCCGTTATCTTTGAAGTATTGATGTAGCGTTTGAATATTCTCAAAACCAGGCATTGTTCTTACAAATCCATCGTCATTGGAGTCTATACCTGTAGTAGATGGGCGATAACCCGACAAAAAAGCATTGCGTGAAGGATTACAAACTGGCGAAGAACAGCTTGCTTGGCGAAATAATATGCCTTTTTTTATCAACTTATCTAGATTAGGAGTTTTGGCATTTGGGTAATAGCCAATATCTTTATGCCAAAAATTAAAATCATCGGCCATTATCAACAGTACATTTTTTTTACCTGGTGGCAACTGTGCGAAAGTATTGCTTGTGATTATTAGCAACAAAAAAATGTAGAACAATTTTGTTATTTTCATGTGGATTTTTTTTATTTTTTTTTAAACTCAAAAATAAACATGAACGATTTTGACATGTTGCTTTAAAACACAATCTGCTAGCTACAATCATGCAGATTTTCCTTAGAGACCTTAAAATTTACAGTATAAAAAAAATGTACGAAATTTGATGGCTTTGAAAAAAGGTAAAATCTAGGATTGATTTACTAACACCTTTAAACTTAACGCTTTTTCACTTCATAAATATCACCTTGCTCGTTGCCAAAAAGAATTTCATTATCTGATAGATAAGTAATTGCTTCGGTTTGTTTGCGTTTTGTTTTGAGACAAAATGTAGGACTATTAAAGTTTATCTGTTTGTTTTTGATAGCAAAAAAATAAATTTTACCGTATGTAAGCAGTGCAAATTCGGTATTGCTCGGATTGATGGCAGCAGCCGTAACTTGGGTTTTAATAAATGTAGAAGCTGTAGGGAAAAGCACAAAATCGCCTGCTTGTTGGGGCAATGCATAGAGTTTTACGTTTTTATCTCCTCTGTTTTTTGAAAATAAATATAAACTATCATTAAAGGCAAACATGGCTTCACAGTCGTAATTCTTTTGACTTTCGACTGGTGGAAAGCTGGACTGATCGCCATAATGAAAATTTATTTTTTCAACATTGCTTTTCCCCAATAATGATGTTTTGTAAATAGTTAGGTTTCTACGGGTATTGTTATTATTGCCAAAATCGCCTACGAATACGTTTTGATTTTTATCGATGGCGAGCTCTTCCCAGTCTTGATTTATAGCATTTTGTATTACAATAGAATCTTGCAAAGTGCCTTTTTTGTCTATTTTATAGATGACATTTTTACCTCCACTGTCGTTTAATGTCCATAGATTATTGTTATCATATGCCAAACCAGACGACTCGTTTACTACTTTGGGCATTTTGCCTATTTTGCCGATAGTGTAGTGTGGCTTTCCTTTCTGAAAACCCCATTTATTTATCTCGGTATGGCAGTTACAGGTTGCCGCTTTGAAATAAAACAACCACGAGAGAATTTTGTACTTGAGCATATTTTGGATGATTGATTTTTTGTTAAAGATAACGATTAGACCCATTGTTTTGACTGTTTAATTTCGCTTAACCAGTT
>JAGNSI010000191.1 GCA_017988135.1 Pseudarcicella sp. | reverse complement strand
CTTGAATTGTTTCTTGTTGTAAGCTAATAGTATTTTGTTTTTCTTTTAGAAAATCTGCCATTAACTGGTCTTGATTTATTTGAATACCTATGTTTTGGTTATTTTCAGCATGTTCAGTTATTGAGTTATTAAAATTACAACCAGTTAATTCTTTTAGAATTTCCTCAGGTTTTGCGTTGAAAATTTTACTAATATGTGGTACATGTTCCATTTTTAGTTTTGTTTTACCGTTTTCTATTCTATTGTAAATAGATTGATTGATACCAAGTAAATAAGCCATATTTTCTTGCGACAATAAAGCGTCTTCTCTCTTTTGCTTCAATTTCAAATGATTCAATTTCATAATTAGGGGAATGTTTTAAGAGATTGTTATTATAAAATGTCAATTTTGATGAAAAAAATCTGAAAAGCAATTTTTAAATACTTTTTTTTCAGAATATTAAAATCTGCATATTTTTATGCAGATTCTGGATTTGATTATGCAAATTTCACATAGTTTTTAATCGTTTATTACAACAATTTTGCAATGTGTTTTTGTAAACCCAATCAAATACACGCCCACATTAAATACGGCTGCAGCGTAATAAATTTGGAGCAAAATTTTGGGTATAATCAATAAATAATAATTTAAAAATGAAATAGTACAATCGTTTAGTAGCCTGTTATTTGGCTGTATTTTCAATGTCATTTTTTTCATGTCAAAATGACATCGAAGTTACAAAGCCTGAAGACTCAAAGCTAGTTTCTTTTCAAACCGAGTTACATCAACTATTTGAAACAGCGAACAACAATGTAGCCAAAGCAAAAACTATAAAAGAGCTTGATTTGGGCAACGCTATCAAAACTTCTTATATTCAAACAGCTGAACATCCAGACCTTGTAGCTTTCGACAAAGCAAGCAAAACCTTAGAAGTAAGCGACCAACCAAGAAGCGAATTTGCCAATAGGCATATCAACAACATTTTAAATTTATCTAAAACAGAAGACGAAGCCATAGCTTCATTTGATGCTCTCATCAAAGACCCTGCTGTAGAAACAAAAGATAAATTTGACTTTGTAATGCTTAGAGAGTCTATTTTGTTTCTAAAAAATTACAATACTAGTGTAAAAATTGCAAAATCTAAAAATGCAAGATTAGCAAGTGTAAGTCCTTTAATTGAAGATATAATAGATGAAAGACCATGCTGGAAATGTACGCTTGGTATTATGGGGATGGGAGTTACTGGCTTTATGACTTTTGGAATTTATGGTCCACAAGCAGCAATAATTGGAGGAATAGCAGGAATGATGGTTGCAACAGCTACCTTTTGCCATACAACTAAGAAATATTATGATTATAGAAATTTAACTGTAATTGAAGCAGATTATCTAAATAGTTTAACACCTACTGAACTTCAAAAAATTCTATTTATACCTCAATTACCTGCCAATATAACTTATTTTTCACCACCAATTCAAACTTTAATAAAATCTAATAATACAGTATTACGTTAATTAAAAAAATTTGCTTTATTTTATTTTTATAATTAATATTACTGTCAATTATTAAAACACAGATTCATTCCGTATGAAAACAAAAGACTTTTTAGCCTTAGGTTCGATTTTTATTATTTACAGCTTGCTTATTCTTTAACAAAAAGGCATCAATCAACGTCGAAAATAGCTTGTTAGCCATAGGAATTCTTGGTTTGGCACTTATTCTTGGCTATGCTATTTATAAATTTGTACAAATTAATAAAGAAATCATAGCTATAACCAATCAGAATAAATCAGAAGATCAATCATATAGTATAACAAAAAAACAAAAAGAGTGGTCTTGGTTTTTTACAAGTATTGGCTTTTTAGGTTTTTTAATAGCTATAATAAAAACCGTAGTATTATCTATTTTAAATCATCAAACTCAAAGACTAATTTTGGTTCTAGTTTCAGGTGTTGTTTTATTTGTTTTATATGTAATGGTTTTTCGAAAACATTTAATAGATAAAAATTCGATAAAAGTCTAACATATAACCCCAACGTTCAACATAGATACTGAGCTTTGGGGTTATATTTATATGTATTCAAACTTTAAATCACTTTCCTTATGAATAAAAAAGACATTTTGGCACTAGTTCTCAACAGTATAGTTTTCAGTAACTTTATAATTTCGGGAACAAAGATTTTTTTTGAATCTTTGGTTAAGCAAGAAACAAATAGAATAATTTTATCAGCTTTGGTTGTATTGGGCGTTGCATCTATTTTTATTTATGTTGTAAATCTATATATTAAAAAAGCAGTGTTTAAGGATGAGAATATACATTTAAAATAAATTCCTTATGAAAAAGAAAGATGTTCTCTCGGTATTTAGTTCTGGAATAAGTTTAACTGTTTTTGCCTTTATGGCATTCAATGGAATAGTAGAGTCTATAGAAAAAGAACAAACGTTAAGGCTAATAGCAGCCATTGTTGGATTCATGGGAATAGCAGTAGTCTGTTTTATGAATGTCAGAAGATGTTTTAAATTAGTAGAAAAAGTTAATAATTCATTTGAGGTATTAAACTAGCTCAGAAAGCTCAACATGATGTTGAGCTTTTTGATTCTTGATGTACATAGATTTATGTCAAGATTATTAAATCTATTTCTAAAAACCCTAGAACCTAAGGAAATCGGCAATAACTTATCCTATCTTTTCTATCCAATGAATTGCCCATTCAAAAGGCTTGCGAAGATATTTACGTACTCTTACATATCGCTTTACTTTTACGGTTTTAGGTTTTACATAAAAGCATTTGAAAGTCTGAAAATATTGATTGTGGTTTAAAGAAAGTTGTTTTTTGTAAATCTCAAATACCTCTGCTATATCAGGTCTTTCATTAAATTGTATTCTGTCTTGGTACTTCGATACCTCAGTGGATTTATTTAGCTCAAAACCACTATAATGAAAAAACAAAAGAGGTTTGTCGTTTATGAAAAATTTATTGTCATCCGTTTTACTTATTTGGCGTTCGTGTAAATTCCAATATGCTACATTCCAGCCCCAATCACTTTCTATCAACACATTTTTCCAAAAAATAGGAGCAAAATTAATAAAATGTTGATCTACAAAAAGTCCATTTGCAAGGTCTATTCTGCAATCTTTTTGAAGATGCTTTGCCCACCATTGTATCAATTCATAGGTGTCATTTCCTCTGCTAGTAGCTATAAAACCCAAGTTGTAAAGCCCACAATTGAGGTGATCTAGCTCTGTAACTCGTTTATTGTCTTTGTAAGGGGTATTTATATGGGGCGTAATGATTATTTGATATTGTTTCAAACGGTTTAGCATTACATCTAGTTTATCATAAACAATAATGTCTGGGTCAAAATATATCACATTCTGAATATCTGGTCTATTTTTATAGAAATAATCCATAAAAAATGGCTTTACAGCGGTATTAAGCTCGGTAATATTATAATGTTGGCACATTTCTTCAAAATCGGGAATATTGATTTTGTCTATTTCGATGAGTTGAAATGGAGGGATTTTATCTTTGTCTATATTTACTTTGTCTAATCTATCTACCAATCCAATTACAAATTCAATTTCAGGATTTTGTAATTGAAGCGAGTTTCCCAATGTTTGCGCTTGGGCTAAATAATTGATAGAACAAATGGTAAATACGAGTGTCATGTTTGATGTTTTTCAAAAAGAAGATTTTGTAAAATTAAGTAGTTTTTATTGAAAATGAGTCATAAAAAAAGCCAAGATTGAGTAAGATTTATACATTTTACTTGCATATGTATCATAAAAAAAGCCAAGATTGAGTAAGATATTATACATTTTGCTTGCATATGTATCATAAAAAAAGCCAAGATTGAGTAAGATATTATACAT
>JAGNSI010000190.1 GCA_017988135.1 Pseudarcicella sp. | reverse complement strand
TAATACTGGTGCAGAAGAATAGAATGCACCACCTTTAAGTCCTAAGTCTACGAATAATTTGTTTGCAACAGGGATAGAAACGCTAGGCCCAACTAATAAATAAAAATCTTGGTAATTTTTAGTATCAATGGTTTTTAAAGTTTGTCCACTATAGCCAATTTTTTGTCTCAAAACTGTTTTGTAAGCATTATCTATACTAAATTGTTGATAACCACCTAGTATACCTATTCCAAAATTTCCCCAATACTTATCAACTGATAAGGTATTGAAAAAACCTGCTTTCGCAAAAAGAGATTCGTCTTTACCTTCTTTACAGTAAGGAAAAGCCATACCCAATCTCTCTGTAAGTTTCCAGTGAGATGGTTTTTGAAAGTCTTTACGAAGGTTACTGTTTTTGTAAAATGCAGTATCTAAATGATATCCATCTGCTATTTTTTTGATAACAGTTCCATTTTGAAGTGTTTGTGTAGTAATGCCACCTTCTGTAAGCGTACTTACTACTTTTTTACCACTTGATATGGTTGCTTTGCTTTGTCCAAATGATAAGCTAGCGGCAGACATACAAGCTACTATCCCGAGAGTAAGTCGTCTTATCATTAATTTGTCTAATGGACTATTCTGTGAATAATGTTTTTTCATGATTTTTTTGTTAGCTAATTAGAAAATTAATTCTCTTTAATTAAGTTTTTGTTTTACTATTTAAAGCTTATTAGAATGAATGATTATTGATAAAATAATACTCAGTCAAATTGAATCTAAAGGCATTTAATTGATGAATAGCAATGACTTTAGTCCATAAACTTACTGAAATATATTCAAAAAAAAACATTTTAGGTATTTTTTTTTGAAATTTACTATTTAAAAAAGCATTTATGAAGGTTAAAATTGGTAAAGTACAATTTTTTCTTTTTTTTTTAATTTATTATGACTGTGTTTTGTTTTTGAAAATTTGTTTAAGTAGTCATCTTATTTCAGTTTTGATAAATCAGTCGAAATTAACTTATAAGGGCATGTTTTTTTCATACAAAAAATCTGATTTTTGTTTGTTTTGAGTCATTTAAAAATACAAATGGTTGTTTTTGCCATTATACGTTTTTTGTAGATTTTATTTTTTAAATCACTTGTTTTTATATATAATTGATTTCTATGTATTGAGTTTCTATATTTGTAAAAATCTTTGAATCATACCAAACAGTAATATTTTGAAAAGTTTATTTATACATAAAAATGTAAATAATTTCAATACAGAAATTAATTTGCCGTCTTCTAAGTCTGAGTCCAATAGGGCTTTAATTATCAATGCTCTTTCTGGTGGAGGCGAAAATGTTCATAATTTGGCTGAAGCTCGTGACACTCAAACTATGATTAGGTTGTTGGCTTCGGACGATTCCGTCGCTGATGTTATAGATGCAGGTACTACAATGCGTTTTTTGACGGCTTATTATGCTATTACAGGTCAATCTAAAACTATTACTGGTACACCACGTATGTGTGAAAGACCTATTGGTATATTGGTAGACGCTTTAAGACAATTGGGGGCTGATATTGAATATTTGCAAAATGAAGGCTATCCTCCTTTGCAATTGAAAGGTTTTAAATATTCTGGTACTTCCGAATTGAACATCAAAGGGAATGTATCTTCACAATATATTTCAGCATTATTGATGGTTGCACCGTTGTTGCCATCAGGTTTGCGTATAAATATTATTGGCGAACTAGGTTCTAAGCCTTATGTAGAAATGACTTTACAGCAAATGGCATGCTTTGGGATAAAGTCAGAAACTAATTGGGAAGCTCAATATATTTATATTCCAAATCAAGATTATACTTTACAAAATTATCATGTAGAGTCAGATTGGTCTGGTGCTAGTTATTGGTTTTCGGCAGTAGCTTTGAGCCAACATCCGGATGCAAGCTTAGTGCTTTTGGGTTTAAAAGAAAATTCATTGCAAGGAGATTCTGTGATTGTGGATATAATGGCTCATTTAGGTGTGAAGTCAGAATTTGTGGGTAATGGATATAAACTTACAAAACAGTCATCTTCTGATTCGCTTCAATGGGACTTTACCAATTGTCCAGACTTGGCTCAAACAGTATGTGTAGTGGCTGCAGCTAAAAATATTCCACTCACACTTACAGGTATAGAATCCTTGAAAGTGAAAGAAACCGACAGGGTGCTTGCATTGCAAAACGAATTACTTAAACTTGGGGCTGAACTGAAAGAGGTGATACCTAATGATACATACATTTTGACTAATTCAAGTAAAGATTTTGTTCAAAAACAAGTATCGATAGCAACTTATGATGACCATAGAATGGCAATGTGTTTTGCACCATTATCGATGTTAATGGATATTACTATTCACGAACCTAATGTGGTAGTAAAATCATATCCTTCTTTTTGGGAGCATTTTCAGCAACTGGTTACAATAGATTTTTAGTTTTATAGGTATTCATTGTTTGAAACTGTTTTTAATAAAAACGATAATATAATTCCCTGATATAGTGCTATGTTATATTTTTTTTGTAAATTTCTTGCATGCTTTTGCGAAAAAAATCTATTTTGGCTGTACAAATAAAGACAATTTTAATGAATGTAAAGAAATTAACCGACGAACAATTGGTAAATATGTTTGTTGAAACACAAAAAAATTTATATTTTGAGCAACTGTATGACAGGTATTCTGATAAAGTATACAGAAAATGCATGTCTTTTGTTCATGATAGTGCTAAAGCAGAGGATTATACTCATGATATATTCATGAAGTTGGTGCTGAATCTTGGCAATTATAAAGAAACTGCTAAGTTTTCTACTTGGTTGTATTCTATCACTTATAATTTTTGTATTGACCAAGTAAGAGTAGGAAAAAAGAGTATAGAGACAGCTTTAGACGAAAATTATGATGTAGGTTTTGATGATAACGATTCAGAGCTAGAAGAAATGGAAGCTAAAAAGCTCCATTTGGCATTGGCTAATCTTACCGTTGAAGAAAAATCAATACTTTTGATGAAATACCAAGATGATTTATCGATAAAAGAGATTTCTACAACTTTGAGTATTTCGGAAAGTGCCGTAAAAATGAGATTATTAAGGTCTAAAGATCGTTTGAAAAAGTTTTATTTAGAAAGTATAGTAGTGTGGGGTATTGTGCTTGTTAAATGCATAGCTTACCGCTTTTTTGACTGAATTAATTTTTAAAATGGAAGAAAAGAAAACGTTTAAAATAGAAGAAACAGATGAAACTGTATCGCATGTGCTCAAGCAATCTATCGTTTCTGAGTTAGATACCATCAGGAACTCTAGTGCAATAATAGAATTATTCAGTACCAGTATGCTGAGTGTTTTGAGTAAAGCGTTTTCAACACCATTTCCCGAAGAAAAAGATATTGAAAATAATTGACGATTTTTTGGAATAAATCAAACATCAATCAAAAAACCAAAATAATAGAAAAAAACAATGTTTAATATTACAGAAATTCTAGAAAGCACATTCAGGCAGTTGATAGGTCAATTGACTGTTTTTTTGCCAAATTTAATACAAGCATTTATTATATTGCTCGTAGGAGTTGTTTCGGCTAAGCTCATCAGGTTTATAATGCTAAAAGTATTAGAAAAATCAGGTGTAGATAAGTTGGGTGAAAATTTAAATCAAATCAGTGTAATAAAAAACTTTGGTGAGCTGAAAATAAGCAAAGTTAGTTCTCAAATAGTTTATTTTTATATTTTGATGATTTTTATTACCAAATCTTCTGAGGTTTTGGGTTTGAAAGTATTGACAGACATGGTACAATCTATGGCAGCACTTATACCCAAACTGATAGTAGCTGGAATTATGCTTTTGATAGGTATTTATGTAGCAGATGCCCTGAAAGAAATTATCATTAAAGTTTGTAAATCATTAAATATTGCATCAGGA
>JAGNSI010000075.1 GCA_017988135.1 Pseudarcicella sp. | reverse complement strand
GTATCTTTACGAACATCATTATGAAGGGCAAAAAATAGAAAACCAAGGTTTGTCTGAACTTGAAATGTTACTAGATATGCCTCACTATGCTACAAGTTCATTTACGTTACAAGGCAACGAAACCGGCAATGTTACCGATGAGCAAATGCGAGAAAACATTCAAACCTGTATAAACCATTGTTTGCGTGGAGATGTGTTTCAAATAGTGCCTTCGAGACGATTTAGTCAAGCATTTGAAGGTGATGATTTTCAGGTATATAGGGCATTACGAAGCGTGAACCCGTCGCCATATATGTTTTATTTTGACTATGAAAAATATAAGATTTTTGGAGCTTCACCTGAGAAACAAATAGCCATAAAAGTAACAGAAGGTATCGCCGAAATCCATCCAATTGCAGGTACGTTTAGAAGAACTGGTGACGACGAAAAAGATGCCGAACTGGCTCGACAGTTATTGGCAGATCCCAAAGAAACTGCCGAGCATGTGATGCTCGTAGATTTGGCAAGAAACGACTTGTCAAGAAGCTCAGATATTGTAAAAGTAGAAACTTTCAAAGAAGTACAATTTTATTCTCACGTTATTCATCTAGTATCTAAGGTTACAGGAAAAATGACTGAAAATACCAATCCTTTGCAATTGGTGGCTGATACTTTTCCTGCTGGCACACTTTCAGGGTCGCCCAAGCATAATGCTATGACTATTATCAATCGTTTAGAAAATACCAACCGTCATATTTATGGCGGGGCTATTGGCTACATGGATTTTCAAGGTAATTTCAATCACGCAATCGCAATCCGAACTTTCATGAGCCAAAACAATACACTTTTTTATCAGGCAGGCATGGGCGTTGTTGCCAAGTCGGTGATAGAAACAGAAATGCAAGAAATAGTTTTAAAACTTGGCGCCTTGAGAAAGGCATTGGCTATGGCTACAGAAATTTAAAACCCGAACCGAAAAACTATTTTTTAATTCAAACACATTCAAAATTTTTGAGATAAATACAATGAAAATATTAGTTTTAGATAATTACGATTCTTTTGTATATAATTTGGTTTATATTCTTAAAGATTTAGGGCAAGACGTAGACGTTTTTAGAAACGATAAAATTGCCTTAGAATCAGTAAAACAATACGATAAAATATTGCTTTCGCCTGGTCCAGGAATTCCATCAGAAGCCGGAATTTTACTGGATGTTATCAAAGAATATGCTAGTACAAAGTCAATGTTTGGCGTATGTTTGGGGCATCAAGCCATCGGAGAAGCCTTTGGGGCTAAGTTGCACAATATGGGCGAAGTGCTACATGGTGTTACTACCGATTGTTTGGTTCAAGACAAAAGTGAATTGCTTTTTAATGAAATTCCTTCAGTTTTTAAAGTTTGTAGGTATCATTCATGGACAGTAGTGCCAGAAACAATGCCTGCCGAGTTGAAAATTACTGCTTTAGATGAGAAAGGTTTTGTTTTAGCCCAAAGCCATACCCAATACGACATAAGAGGTGTACAGTTTCATCCAGAAGCTTATCTTACAGAATATGGCGTAAAAATGGTAGAAAACTGGGTGAAATCATAGCTTAAAAAAGTGAAATAGGTCAAGCTGAAAATTTAAAATAATGCAAATTGGGTTTGTGCAACATTTAACGATGTCGCAAAATTAGGATAAACTAAGATGAAAAAAATCTTACAAAAAAGAATTGAAGGAGAAGCTTTAACATTAGCTGAGGCAAGTCAAACACTTAGCCTAATAGGCAGAGGCGAAATCAATAATAGCCAAATAGCTGCTTTCTTGACCAGCTATATGATACATCCCATTACGGCAATAGAGTTGGAGGGTTTTCGTGATGCCATGTTGTCGCTTGCACTTACAATTGACCTTAGCCAACATGAGCCAATGGATGTATGCGGAACTGGAGGAGATGGCAAAGATACATTCAATATTTCTACCACTGCATCCTTTGTAGTGGCAGGAGCGGGACAAAAAGTCGCCAAACATGGCAATCATGGCGTGTCATCCTCGGTAGGCTCTTCTACCGTTTTAGAGCAATTGGGTGTAAAATTTACAAACGATAGCAGCTTGCTCAATCAGAAAATATCCGAAGCAGGCATTTGCTTTTTGCATGCACCACTTTTTCATCCAGCGATGCGTTTTGTAGCACCCATCCGTAAAGAATTAGGCATGAAAACATTCTTTAATATGCTAGGGCCACTGCTGAATCCTGCCAAAGTAAAAAAACAAATTTCTGGAGTTTATAGTTTAGAAATCATGTCATTATACCACCAAGTTTTTCAGAAAAGTGATCATAATTTTGGAATAGTTCACAGTTTTGATGGTTACGACGAAATATCTTTAACATCAGCGTTTAAGCTCATTACTCAAAGAGGAATAGAGCAATTTTCTGCCGAACAAATTGGATTTAAAGCCTGTACACAAGCAGAATTGTCAGGTGGTAGCACCGCTAAAGAATCAGCAAAAATATTGATAGATATTTTAGAAAATAACGGTACTATTGCCCAAAACAATGCAGTGTTGGCAAATGCTGCCGCCGCATTGTATAGTGCCAATACAGCTCTTAGCTTTGAAGATGCTGTATTAAAAGCCGAAGAGTCGCTTCAAAGCGGTAAAGCTTTTCAATCATTTAAAAAATTTATAGCTTAAACAACAATGACAATTTTAGACAAAATCATTCATCAAAAGAATATAGAAGTTGCCGAAAGGAAAAATAAAACCTCCATTGAAACTCTAGAAAAGTCAGGTTTTTTTGCTCAAGCTTGCAATTCTTTGAAAACAAGCCTTTTGAACCCATCCTCTACTGGCATAATAGCAGAGTTTAAAAGAAAATCTCCTTCAAAAGGCATTATTAACGGAAACGTAACTGTAGAAGAAGTGACTTCGGGCTACACTAAAGCAGGAGCAGCTTGTTTGTCGGTTTTGACCGATTTTGAGTTTTTTGGTGGTACTGAACAAGATTTTTTAGCAGCAAGAATTACAAATACTAACATTCCTATGCTCAGAAAAGACTTTATGATAGACGAATATCAAATAGTTGAATCTAAATCTTTAGGAGCAGATGTTATATTGTTGATAGCCGCTAATTTAAGCCCACAAAAAATCAAAGAATTAGGCAGATTAGCCAAAACATTAGGCATGGAAACCTTGTTAGAAATACATGACGAGGCAGAATTGAACGATAGTTTTTGCGAATACATAGATATTGTAGGTGTAAATAATAGGAATCTAAAGAATTTTTCGGAACAAAATGTAGACGCTTCTTTACTATTGGCAGAAAAAATCCCATCTGAATGTATTAAAATCTCAGAAAGCTGTATTTCGGAGTCCGTAACTATTCAATTACTGAAGGCACATGGCTACAAAGGTTTTTTGATGGGAGAAACATTTATGAAAACCCAAAATCCAGCTACAGCATTGTTTAAATTGATCACAGAATTATCATAGATTACGTATATTTGCAAAAAAATATTCAAATATTTTGTTTGAAACAATTTTATAAAAAAACACTCAAAGCTTTATAAATATGAAGTTAAAAGTTTGTGGAATGCGAAATCCTGAAAATATTAAGGATTTGATAAAGGTATCACCCGATTATGTAGGTTTTATCTTTTATGATAGATCGCCAAGACATGTTGGTGACGATTTCGACGAAAATATATTCAATGATTTCCCTAGTAATATCAAAAAAGTAGGCGTTTTTGTAAACGCACCTTTGGCTTTGATTGTTGAAAAAGTAAAAAAATATAAACTAGATTTGGTGCAATTGCATGGCGAAGAACTGCCCGACTTTTGCAAAAATTTGCAGTCTAAAGGCGTGAATGTAATAAAAGCATTTTCGGTAGATAATAACTTTATATTTAGTCAGTTAAACAACTACAAGCAATATTGTGATTACTTTTTGTTTGATGCAAAAGGAGAACAAAAAGGAGGCAACGGAATCTTATTTGATTGGAAAATCTTACAAAAATATGACAACGACAAACCATTGTTTTTAGCAGGAGGAATAAGCTTAGATACAATAAAAGAAGCTTTAGAAATCAAAAATGTAAAAATACATGCCATAGACATCAACAGCAAGTTTGAGCTAAGTCCAGGTATGAAAGACATTGAAGCAATAAGCAGTTTGAAAAAGTTGATGAGCAACGAAAACGAGCCCATTTTAATTTAAAAGAAAGTATTAGGGAACGATTTTTTTTATCAAAATCACCTATTCGTATCAATACAAAACAAATGAAAAACGAAACTAGATATCACATAGATACTAAAGGTTATTATGGGCAATACGGCGGAGCTTATATCCCCGAAATGCTATATCCTAATGTAGAGCAATTAAGGGTTTCGTATCTAAGTATTATAGCTGAGGCAAGCTTCCAAGAAGAGTTTCAAGCATTGCTGAAAGACTACGTAGGCAGACCTACGCCATTATATTTTGCCAAAAGACTTTCCGAAAAGTACCAAACCAACATTTATCTCAAGCGAGAAGACCTTTGCCATACTGGAGCTCATAAAGTAAACAATACAATTGGGCAAATATTGGTAGCCAAGCGTTTAGGCAAACACAAAATTGTGGCCGAAACAGGAGCTGGACAGCATGGAGTAGCCACAGCTACCGTTTGTGCATTGATGGGTTTAGAGTGTATTATTTACATGGGCGAAATAGACATTGAACGACAAGCTCCCAATGTAGCCCGTATGAAAATGCTAGGAGCAAAAGTTGTGCCTGCCACTAGTGGCTCTAAAACATTGAAAGATGCCACAAACGAAGCGATGAGACACTGGATAAACAATCCAGTAGATACCCATTATATTATTGGTTCTGTAGTAGGCCCACACCCATATCCAGATATGGTGGCACGATTTCAGTCGATTATTTCTGAAGAAATAAAATGGCAATTGAAAGAAAAAACAGGCTCTGAAAATCCAGATTTTGTGATTGCCTGTGTTGGAGGCGGCTCAAATGCTGCTGGAGCATTTTATCATTTTTTGGATGATACCCAAACCCAATTGATAGCCGCAGAGGCGGCAGGGCATGGTATTCATTCTGGAATGTCTGCTGCTACTACTTTTTTGGGTAAAACAGGCGTTTTGCATGGAAGCAAAAGTATTTTGATGCAAACAGAAGACGGTCAAGTGGTAGAACCACATTCTATTTCTGCAGGTTTAGATTACCCAGGAATAGGACCAATGCACGCACATTTATTCCAAAGCAAAAGAACTACATTTTTTGATATCACAGACCAAGAGTCAATAGATGCAGCATTGGAATTGTCTTTGTTAGAAGGAATTATTCCAGCACTAGAATCAGCTCATGCCTTGGCGGTTCTACCCAAATTAAAAGCTACCAAAAATCAAACAGTGGTGATAAATTTATCAGGAAGAGGAGACAAAGATTTATCGACCTATCAAAAGTTTTTGCAATAAAACTTAATAGTCAGCAGCTTAATATGAAATGTATTTTTTAGCGATTCATTCAAATCAACATAAATACACACTCAAAAAATATTCAAAACTTGGCTTGAAATAAATTTCAGGTCAATATTTTATCATGAACAGGATTGTAAAATTATTCCAAAATAAACAACACGAAATATTGAATGTTTATTTCACAGCAGGATTTCCTAAAATAGGCGACACCGTTTCTATCATTGAAGCTTTGCAAGAAAGCGGAGCCGATCTTATAGAAATAGGAATGCCGTATTCAGATCCTGTAGCAGATGGCGAAACCATACAGCAGTCAAACCAAGTGGCTCTAAATAATGGCATGACGGTAAAATTGCTTTTCGAACAACTATCTGAAATCAGAAATAATGGCATAAAAGTGCCCATTTTATTGATGGGATATGTAAATCCTGTTTTGCAATATGGAATAGAAATTTTCTGTAAAAAATGCCAAGAAATAGGCATCGATGGCTTGATTTTACCAGACTTACCATTAGATGTTTATGAAGAAGAGTACAAAAGCATATTCGAACAATATGGTTTATTGAATATATTTTTGATTACACCACAAACTTCAGATCCAAGAATCAAACAAATAGACGCTCTTTCATCAGGCTTTATTTACATGGTATCTTCTGCCAGCACAACAGGTGCCAAAACAGGTATTTCTACCGAACAAAACACTTATTTCGAAAGAATAAATGCTATGAACCTGCAAAATCCTAGATTGATAGGTTTTGGAATTTCGGATAATGAAACGTTTGTAAATGCTTCTAAAAATTCTTCAGGCGCTATTATTGGCAGTGCTTTTATAAAAGTTTTAGAAAAAAGTATTGATTTGAAAAATGATATTCATGCTTTTGTAAATAAAATTAAGGGCTTTTAGTCGGTTTTTTCTATGAAAATGAAATCTTTTTTAGCCAAACCTTTTGCCAAAATGATTGTTGAAAAGCAACGCAAGGATGAGCAAAATCCCGTTGAAATACAATTGAAATGGATGCAAAGTTTGGTGAAAACAGCCCAAAAAACAGCTTTTGGTGAAGATTTTAGGTTAAAAGAAGTCATAGAATATCAGTCATTTTCAGATGCAATACCACTTTTAGATTATGAAAATTTAAGACCTTATATAGACCGTGTAGTTGCTGGGGAAGAAAACGTACTTTGGAAAGGCAAACCTAAATATTTTGCAAAAACATCGGGCACTACTTCAGGGGTAAAATTCATTCCAATATCAGCTCAATCTATAGGTTATCATATTCAGGGTGCCAGAAACGCACTTTTACATTACGTAAACGAAACAGGGAAGTCAGATTTTTTAGATAAAAATTTGATTTTTTTGTCTGGTTCGCCCATAATGAAACAACAACATGGTATTTATACGGGCAGACTTTCGGGTATTGTAAATCATCATATTCCTGCCTATCTGAAAAGTAATCAAATGCCTAGTTTTCCAATCAATTGTATAGAAGATTGGGAGTCAAAACTAGATGCTATTGTCCAAGAAACGTTGCCGAAGCCCATGTCTTTGATTTCGGGAATACCACCTTGGGTTCAAATGTATTTTGATAAGCTTCAAGCTAAAACAGGTAAAAAGATAAAAGATATTTTTCCTGATTTTTCGTTGATGGTATACGGCGGTGTAAATTTTGAACCATACAGAGCAAGGCTGTTTGATTCTATCGGAAAAGCAATTGATACTATCGAAACTTATCCAGCTTCCGAAGGATTTATTGCTTATCAAGACAGTCAAAATTCAGAAGGGCTTTTGCTTTTGATAAATGCAGGAATTTTTTATGAATTTGTAGAGTTGAACCATTTTTATGATCCATCACCTCAAAGAGTGCATCTTGGAGATGTAAAGATAGGCGTAAATTATGCTATAATATTACATACCAATGCTGGGCTTTGGGGGTATATTTTGGGTGATACAGTTAAGTTTGTTTCTTTGAACCCGCCAAGAATAGTTGTAACAGGTAGGGTAAAACATTTTATTTCAGCATTTGGCGAACACGTCATTGGAGAAGAAGTAGAAAAAGCAATGAAATTTGCAATGGCAAAGCATCCAGAGGTAGAGCTTACAGAGTTTACTGTAGCCCCACAAGTAAACGACCCTGATAAATATTTGCCTTATCATGAGTGGTTGATAGAGTTTTCAAGAAAACCCAATAACATCATACAATTTCAAGACGATTTAAATACACATTTATCACTACTAAATGTGTATTATCAAGATTTGATGACTGGTCGTGTTTTACAGCCATTAAAGATGACACTTTTATGCAAAGGAGCTTTTGTTGAATTTATGAAATCAGAAGGCAAATTAGGTGGTCAAAACAAAGTACCTCGACTCTCGAACGATAGAAAAATAGCTGATAAATTGGTGTTTTACAAGGAAATGTAATTGTTTTTAGTAATGGATTATTATCTAAAAGAAAATTTACTTTAAAGAAAAACAACCCAAAATGTTCAAACTTAAATGATTTGAATATTTTGGGTTGTGATTTTAATTTGAATACCTATTTTGCAAAGTTTACAGCTCTCATTTCACGGATTACTGTTACTTTTATTTGTCCTGGATATTGCATTTCTTTCTCTATTTTTTGAGAAATATCAAAAGAGATTTTGCTTGCTTTTTCGTCTGAAACATTTTCTGCATCTACCAATACTCTTAGCTCTCTACCTGCTTGTATGGCATAACATTTTTGAACACCTTGAAAACTCACCGCTAAAGCTTCAAGTTCTTTTAGCCTTCTCATATAAGATTCCATCATTTCTCTTCTTGCACCTGGTCTAGAGCCTGATATGGCATCGCAAACCTGAATAATTGGAGATATCATAGATGTCATTTCTATTTCGTCGTGGTGAGCTCCAATAGCATTACAAACTTCTGCATTTTCTTTGTATTTTTCTGCCAACTGCATTCCTAGCAGTGCGTGAGGTAATTCAGCTTCTTCGTGCCATACTTTACCTATATCATGTAGTAGTCCTGCTCTTTTGGCTAATTTAGCATTTAACCCCAACTCTGCAGCCATTGTAGCACAAAGTTTGGCTACTTCTCTTGAGTGTTGTAAAAGGTTTTGTCCATAAGACGAGCGGAATCTCATTCTTCCCACCATTCTTATTAGTTCTGGGTGTAGTCCATGTATTCCTAGGTCGATAACTGTTCTTTCACCTATTTCTACAATTTCGTCGTCTATGTTTTTCTTAGTTTTGGCTACAACTTCTTCAATTCTTGCAGGGTGAATTCTTCCATCTTGAACCAATCTATGCAACGATAGTCTTGCAATTTCTCTTCTTACAGGGTCAAAACCCGATATGATAATAGCTTCTGGTGTGTCATCTACTATAAATTCTACTCCAGTGGCAGCTTCTAGTGCTCTGATATTTCTACCTTCACGCCCTATTATTTTGCCTTTTACGTCGTCAGACTCTATATTAAATACCGAAACACAGTTTTCAATGGCGTTTTCTGCCGCTGTACGTTGAATGGTTTCTATTACAATCTTTTTTGCTTCTTTGGTGGCAGTAAGTTTAGCTTCCTCAATGGCATTTTTTATCATCGACGATGCTTTGGTTTCTGCTTCGCCACGCATGGTTTCTATCAGTTGATTTTTGGCTTCTTCGGTGGTGAGTCCTGCAATTTTTTCTAATTGCGAAACTTGCGATGCCAACATTTTTTCTGCTTCAGCTTGTTTTTTGTCGGCTTCTTCGGTTTTACGTCGTAAGTTTTCTTCTTTTGAAGCGATAGATTGTTTTTGCCCAGCTAGTTCTGTTTCTAGTTTTTTGCTTTGCTCTACAGATTGTTGTACGTTACGTTCTTTTTCTTTTAATAATTGTTCGTTTTGAATCAGAATTTGTTTTTTTCGGGTAGATTCTTCTTCAAATTCTGAACGTAATTTTAGAAATTTTTCTTTGGCTTCTAAAATTCTATCTTTTTTGATGTTTTCTGCGGTCAATTCTGCGTTTTTCAGAATATCATTGGCTTTATTTTGTGCTTCTTCTTCTATTTTGGAGTTGGTGGCTGCATTGCTACTTTTACCCCAATATACACCTCCAGCCAGTGAAGCTATGGCTATGATGGCATAAATTACAAATTCTAACATTATTGTATCAGTTTTAGATTGTTAAAAATAATATTCCTTTTGAAGGAATGTACTAAAAAAGATAGAAAAGGAAAAGGTGTGCGTATTGTTTTAGATTGGAAATGATTGGATTAAGTAATGCAATCTTTCTCTATATTGGTTGATTTGAAAATTTTATTCTATCAAGCATCTATTGTGAAATCAGTTAGTTCAGAGAGTTTATCTAAACGTAGGTTGATTTCATTTTGGAAACTATCATGTTTGTTGTTGAATTTCAAACAGTATACCGCAAAGTCCAAAGCAGCTAAAGCTATTAGCCTATTTGGATTATAAATCTTGGTATTTTTTTGATGCTGTTCTACTTTTTCATTGATCAATTTTGCAGCTTTTCTTACAAATTCTTCTTCTTCTGTTCCAACTTGAAGTGTAAATTCTTCAAGACCTACGGTTATTTTACATGGAATCAAATCAGCCATTTAGTTTTTTAGTTGCTTAGTTGATCAATACATTTTTCAATATCAGAAATATATTCGTCTATTTTACGCTTCAGCTCTCCAGTGCTATCTGCACTTTTAAGATTGGTACTATCAATCTTGGAAAATTTATTTGCTTTTTTTAATGCTTTATTTTGCTCGTTGATAGTTTTACTGAGTTCTATGTTTTGATTGTTCTTTTCTAGTAGATTATTTTTTAATATGTCATTTTCACTCTCTATAATCTTTATTTTTTCGACTAAAATTTTGTAATCGACTACTATTTTGCGAAGTCGTATTTCCAATAAATCTATTCGATGAACAATCTCAGCATCGGTCATTTCAAATATTTAACAGCAATTTATTATAATCAACAAAAATGCTAAATTTTATTGATAGTTGTTGCAATGATGCTATTTTTTTTATCTTTTATGGCTTTTCTTTTAGTATAGCACCCAATTTGGGGGCGTTTTAAAGGATATTTTAGTAAATTGCCTATTATTTTACGTATAATTTTAAAGAATCGATGATTTATCCTATCTGTCCTTATGGCGACCCTGTATTGAGAAAAGTTTCTGTAGATATTCCTAAAGATTTTGACATAAAAAAACTTTCGGAAGACATGTTTGAAACTATGTATGAAGCTCAAGGTGTAGGCTTGGCAGCACCGCAAGTGGGTTTGAACTGGCGTTTTTTTGTAGTAGATGGTACGCCAATGAATGAGGGCGAAAAGCCTAAGGATATAGATAAGTCTTTGATAGATTTTAAGAAAACGTTTGTAAATCCTATTATTGTAGAAGAGTACGGCAAAGAATGGGCTTTTGAAGAAGGATGTTTGTCTATTCCTGGTATTCGTTACGATGTTTTCAGACCAGAGTTTGTGAAAATAAAATACTTTGATTTGGATTGGGTAGAAAGAGAAGAAGTTTATAATGGTTTGGCGGCTCGTATTATTCAACACGAGTACGACCATATCGAAGGCGTTTTGTTTACTGATTATCTCAATCCGGTAAAACGCAGAATGCTTAAAAACAAATTGACCGATATTTCAAAAGGAAAAGTAAGTGTAGATTACAGAATGAAGCGTTTGTAATTGCGGAACTGTAAATTTTAACGGGCTAGAATCGATATTCTAATCGTTTTTATTAAAAATTAATCTTATCGATTAGATTAATTTTAGATTGTAAAAAGTTTTTCGCAATGTCTGACTCTATAGTATCATATTCATGAGGCAAATATTTTTTGATGATTTCGCCAGATTTCATATATACTATATCATCGCTAATATTGGTTAAAGATTCTAAAATATGTGAAGTCAATATAATGGTAGTATTTTTTTTTAATCTTAAAAAAATCTCTTTCAATACCATATTGGAAATCATATCCACACCATTAAAAGGCTCATCCAAAAGTATAATTTTATTATTTTGTAATATCATACTCAACAAACAAAGCTTTTTCTTCATTCCTGTCGAATAGTTTTCTGCAAATTTGTTTAATGGAAGTTCAAAAACATCATTCCATTGCTTCAAATCGTTTTCGTTCAATACTATATTTTTAGCAAATTGTTGAAATTTCAAATATTCTTTGCCTGTAATTCTTGGGTAAAAATAGAGGTCTGTGGATAAGTATCCTGTAGCTTCACGAATATTCTCTCCTTTGGTGTGATAAACATTTCCTTCGTAGTTTTTTAAAAGCCCCATTACGCATTGAAAAAAGGTGGTTTTCCCTTCGCCGTTATTACCTACAATGCCGTGAATAGCATTGTGGGTAAATTCAATAGTTATATTTTTGAGCACAGGAGTGCTTCTATCATAAGAAAATGAAAGATTTTCGATTTTTAGCATGGTAAATAAAATTTTAAATTATCCTTTCCCATAAACCACATTTTCAAAAGTATTAAACTTGCCAACAATAGCAACAAAGGAGAACTGATCGAAACGAATATAATGCCTACAAACAAACTTTGTGATAATTGTATGATTAATTTATTGGGATAAAAAGCATATTTTATCACTATAAAACCAATGGTTATCATGCTCAATAAAAGTAAATCAACTAACAATTGCATACTGTAGTGGAAAAAGTTTAATTGAATGTCTTTGCAAAAAAATGAAATTAAAATGAAAGGTAAAAGTGTGAGGTTTTGGTATAATAAAGCATTTGATATTTTTTTTCGGAGAAAAATATTCGGTTTTATTATTTCAGACAAAATCATGTCTTTATCTTCAGCCAAGCTGTAATATCCTGAAATAAACAATCCAAGCAATGTAATGCCACTTATAATAATAATAACATTGTTTTGAAATATGCCCAATACAATGATTACCAACGTTACCAAATATAAATATTTAGTTTGTCTAATACCATTTGTCCACTCAAACAAATTTGTGCCAACATATGTATTGGCTATGATTGTGTTTTTTGTTGAAAATGACGGGGTTATCGCTATTAAATAGGCGATGATTGGTATTGTAAAAAAAAGAAAGGTTTTCGTAAATAATAATACACCTAAAAAAGTACAAATTAAGCTATATTCAATCCACAAGTATGTGGTTTTGTTGCGTAAAGAAATGTTTAAAAAAAGTAAGTCTCGCCTGTTTTTATGAATAAAAAATATAATAAATAGCAATGTGCATAAGCCAATTCCATAATGATACTTTTCGCTAAAAATACGAATTTTGAAGATAACAAATACAAATGTTAAAAATAGCAAAATGAGTCTAGCCCAGCCCAACTCAACTAAAAGTCTTAAAAAACATTGGTAGCGTATTTTCAATAGTTCTACTATCATTCATTAGGAAATTTATTAATATATGATTCAAATATCATGTTAATAAGTTTTGTTTTCTACTATTCTATTTATACTCTACTTGGGTAATATTTGTCTCTAATTCCTAAAAAGTATTTTTCAATTGTAAAAGTCATTGCTATGCCAACTATGAAGCTAAAAGTAGACACCAACGCAAAATCAAGATAAAGGTTGATTGGAGGAATTAATTTAAAGTAAAGCCATTGGCAAAAAATGTGTATGATATAAATAGAATATGAACAATATCCAATTTTTCTAATAGTATTTACTACCAAATTAGAAAATAATTTGTTTAAAGTTGAATTGATATTTTTTTTGACTAAAAAAGTTATCAACACGATTCCAAAAGAAATAAAAAGCAATGTAAACCCTAAAGTTCTT
>JAGNSI010000074.1 GCA_017988135.1 Pseudarcicella sp. | reverse complement strand
TAGTTTCTACATTTGAGCCAATATTACCAATTTGCAATCAGAAATATCTGCAAGTGGGTCATTCTACAGAGACAGTAATTTTACTAACGATAATACACCCTCTATGCCTCTCTACGATGCACACTTAGAGGGTTTTCTCTTTTTATAGCCCTATGAGTGCCACCTACAACAAAATTCCACTTAGTTTTCAAAAACAAATAGAACTGCTCAAAAGTCGTCATTTGATAATAGATGATGAACCCAAGGCATTATCCTATTTGCAAGAAATAAGCTATTACCGATTAAGTGCCTATTTTCTGCCTTATCAAAATGCAAAAGATAATTTTGAAAACAATATTACATTTGACCAAATAATAAAAACCTACTCGTTTGATAGAGAACTGCGATTGTTGGTTTTTGACTGTATAGAAAGAATAGAAGTAGCCATAAGAACGCAATTTATTTACCAAATGGCTTTGCACTACAACGATAGCCATTGGCAAGACAATCAAAATCATTTTATAACACCCTATTACAACAAAATAGGCAATTTAATAAATCCATTTGCCGATTTTCAAGCTATAATATCAAAAGCAAAAACTGCCAGAACACCCGAAACATTTATTAAACATTATATCAACTCTTATAACAAACCAGCCAATCCGCCCAGTTGGATGTGTTTTGAGTTATTAACCATAGGCGAACTATCACATATTTACAGGGGATTAAAAAACAATGCTGATAAAAAACGCATTGCCGATTTTTTTGAAGTACACCACACCGTTTTTACCTCTTGGTTGCATACACTTACCTATGTACGCAATATTTGTGCGCACCACAGCAGGCTATGGAATAGAGATTTAGCCATAGAACCTGAAAAATTATTAAAACCAAAAGGCAATTGGATAGATAAACCATTTGAAAACAACAAACGTGTATTTTATTTTTTATGCACGTTAAGATATATGCTATTACGAGCCAATCCAGGCAATAGTATGAAACAAAAATTAGAAAATTTATTTAATAAATACCCTACAGTTCCTATCAAATTTTTAGGCATTCCTTCAGATGGAAAAGGGAATTTATTAGATTGGAAAAACGAACCTCTTTGGAAATAAAATTGTCGGAACCTTGATTTGCTTGATTAATTTGATTAAAAGGATTTTAAAAAATGTACAATGAAATACCAAGATATAACGCAAAAAATAATTGGAGCTTCTATGGAAGTTCATAAAATATTGGGCAATGGCTTTCAAGAAGTGATTTATCAAAGAGCATTGGAGCTAGAAATGAATGCAATGGGTTTAACTTTTCAAAGAGAATTTGAAATGGATATTTTTTATAAAGGAGAAAAAATAGGTGGCAGACGAGTAGATTTTTTTGTAGAAAATTGTATAATGGTAGAGTTAAAAGCATTGATATTATTAGAAGATGTACATTTAGCACAAGCAATGAATTATTTAGAGGCATATAATATGGAAATTGGGTTATTAATAAATTTTGGAGCAAAAAGCCTACAATTTAAAAGAGTACATAACAATAATCACCATAATCAAGTAAATCCTATTAATCCTAAAAATCAAGGTTCAGACAAATGAGCAGACAATCAGAACAAGTATTAGAAGAACAATTGGTAGCACAACTGCAAAAGTTGGGTTATAGTTTGGTGAGTATCAAAGACGAAACAGCTTTAATTGCCAACCTACGAACACAATTAGAAAAGCACAACAATATTGTTTTTACCAAAACAGAGTTTGACAAAGTACTCAATATTCTCAGTAAAGGTTCGGTATTTGAAAAAGCAAAAACCCTACGAGAAAAACAGCATATTGTACGAGATAATGGCGACAACTTGTATTTTGAATTTCTAAACATCGAACATTGGTGTCAAAACCAATACCAAGTAACCCACCAAGTAAGTCAAGAAGGCACTTACAAAAATCGTTATGATGTTACTTTGCTTATCAACGGTTTGCCATTGGTACAAATAGAATTGAAGCGAAGAGGTTTGGAAATGAAAGAAGCCTTTAACCAAATAGATAGATATAGGAAACACAGCTTTGGCAGTGGAGCGGCCTTGTTTCAATATGTACAAATATTTGTGATAAGCAATGGCGTAAACACAAAGTATTTTAGCAATTTTGGAAGTGCCGAACAGGATTTTATGCAAACCTTTCATTGGACAGATGTTCAAAACAAACCGCTTAATAACATTCTCAATGGTTTTACCGACACTTTTTTAGAACCTTGCCATATCTCTAAAATGATATGCAAATACATTGTATTGCATCAAGGCAACAAAGCATTGATGGTACTTAGGCCTTACCAATACTATGCTGTAGAGGCTATTATAGAAAGTGTAAAAAAAGGGAACCAACTCGGCGGACCGTACAAAAACGGCTATATATGGCACACCACAGGCAGTGGCAAAACGCTTACTAGCTTTAAAGCTAGCCAAATACTTACCAAAATGCAAGGCATTAAAAAAGTAGTGTTTGTGGTAGATAGAAAAGATTTGGATTATCAAACCAGCGGTGAATTTAATAAGTTTAGCGCAGGCAGTGTGGATGCCACAAGTAGCACCAATGATTTGATAAAGAAATTTAATGATGCAAGTGTTCCGTTGATAGTAACCACCATTCAAAAGCTAAACAATGCAATACAGTTTGGCAATGCCCAAAAAATGGAAGGGCTGACCAACCACAAAATGGTATTTGTGTTTGACGAATGCCACCGTAGTCAGTTTGGACAAACCCACCAAAACATAATAGGCTTTTTTAAAAATGTTCAATTGTTTGGTTTCACGGGTACTCCTATATTAGCTGAAAATGCCGATGGAGAACAAACAACGGCAACCCGTTTTGGCGAATGCCTGCACAAATACGTAATTACTGATGCCATAAGAGATGAAAACGTATTAAAATTTTCGGTAGAATACATTCGAACTTTCAAGCAAAAAGAAATCATAAGAGATATAAAAGTAGAAGCCATCAACGAAGCAGAAGTATTTGAAGCACCACAAAGAATGGAAGCAGTAGTTGATTATATTATTGATAATTACGATAGAAAAACACAAACTAAAACCTTCAACACCATGTTTTGTGTGGCAGGGATAGATGAAGTAATAAAATATTACGAACTTTTTAAACAAAAAGAAAAAGAAGGCAAACATCATTTAAAAATAGTAACCGTTTTTAGCTATGCAGCCAACGAAGACCCTATGGATTTTGAGGTTTCGGCAGAAATACCAACTGAACTATCAGTAGTAGAAGAACCTAAGGCCTTGTATGGCTTGACGCCTCACCGAAGAGAAAAATTAGATGAATATATTGGTCATTTTAACGAATATTTCAATACAGCTTACTCTACCAAAGACAGCCAAAGTTTTTATAATTATTACAACGATGTATCTAAAAAAACCAAAAATAGAGAAATAGATATTTTATTGGTTGCCAATATGTTTTTAACAGGTTTTGATGCCAAATGCGTCAATACCTTATTTGTAGATAAAAACCTTAAATACCACGGACTCATTCAGGCTTTTAGCCGAACAAACAGAATAAACGGTAAATTGAAAACTCAAGGTAATATAGTAGCATTCAGAAACCTAAAAGACAAAACAGACGAAGCCATTACACTATTTAGTAACAAAGAAGCAATAGCCGAAATTATCATGAAACCCTACGAAAACTATGTAGTAGAGTTTAATGAGGCCGTAAATAAATTATTGGAAGTTGTACCCACCCCCGATAATGTAGATGATTTATATACCGAAGATGATAAAATGAAATTTGTAATTGCATTTAGAAATGTATTGCGATTAAAAGTAAAAATGGAGCATTTTACCGAGTTTAATTTAAACGATTTGGCAATAGATGAAAATACCTTGTCGGCTTTTACCAGTAAATATTATGATTTAAAAGATTTTGTAAAGGCGAACACCAATAAAGAAAAAGTATCTATTTTAGAAGATGTAGACTTTGAATTGGAGTTAATACATAAAGACAATATAAATGTTTCTTATATAATTCAGCTATTAATAAAACTAAAACAAAGTTTGCTCAATGCTACTTTGCCACAAGAAAAGAAAGAGCAAATAATAAAAGAAATTCAAAACTTATTGGCTACTGAAGTAGAACTACGAAGCAAACGAGAATTGATAGAACGCTTTATACAAGAAAACTTGCCCATAATTGCCGACACAGACGAAGTACAAACAGAATTTGACAAATATTGGAACGAAGAACAACAAAAGGCATTTACTCAATTGGTAAGAGAAGAAAATTTATCTGCCGAAAAAACAGAGAAGTTAATTGAAGATTATCTATTTGCAGAAAGAGAACCATTGAGAGACGAAGTATTAGAACTCATAGAAGGAGAAAAACCAAGCCTTTTACATCGCAAAAAACTAGGCGACAGGATTTTAAAACGCATTGTGGACTTTGTAGAAACATTTATAAACGGAATTGATAAATGATTTTATAAAAAATTTGGAGATTGATAGAAAAAATATAAATCTTCAATCTCAAAACTTTCTACCCTATCCAAAAACAAATGCAAGCAATAAAACTAAACTAGCTAGAGCAACGTTTAAAATTATCACAAATGATTGCCGTTGCCACACCTACATTCAGAGACTCTGCTTTTCCAAAAGCAGGAATCGTGATTTTGTGCGTAATATATTTTTCTAAATCTGCCGAAATACCTTTAGATTCATTTCCCATCACTATATAACCAGATTGCTTTTCGACCATGCTGTGCACGCTATTGCCATTCAAAAATGCACCAAAAACCGAAAATTGTGAGTTTACTTCGAAAAAACTTAGCAAATTGGTATAATAAACATTTACCCTACAAAATGACCCCATAGTAGCAGCTATCACTTTGGGATTATAAAACTCCACTGTATTTTCAGAACATATCAACTTGGTAATACCATACCAATCGGCAATTCTGATGATGGTTCCCAAATTACCCGGATCACGAATATCATCCAAAACCAACACCAACTCTTTTGAGGTTGCTTCAATTTTTGTATTTTCTTTACAATGCACCACTGCTAAAGCAGCATTGTTGGTCAAAAATGTACCAGCACGTGATAAATCAGCCTCAGATACTATTTTAATAGAAAAAGATTGCTTCTCTAAAATGCTTTGATTTTCTTTGTAAAATACTTCTGTAGAAAGTAACTCTTTGATCTTGAAATCAGAATCTAATAGCTCTACAACGCTTTTTGCACCTTCTACAGTGAAAAGCTGAGTTTCGTGTCTGATTTTTTTATTTTGTAATGATTGAATAAATTTCGATTCGTTTTTTGAAAGCATTGCAAAGAATTGTCATTTTTTCTTCAAAGGTAGGGTAAAAAAAATATATTTTTGTATAGTAAATTTGTACAATTTTTATTTAAAATTAAATTTGAAATATCAGTTTGAAAATCATCTTAAAACTTTTCCTCTTACTCATTTTCATTATACAGCTCAGTTCTTGTGTAACAAAGCACGTATACACTGCACCTTTGCTTTACAACCAATCGATAAAAGGAAACGTAAAAACACCTTCAGATAAAATAGAAGCACTTTTACCACAAAAACCAAATAAAAAAATATTAAAAACTTTCAATATCAACTTGTTTTGGTACAGACTAGGTTACAACAGATACCTAAACAAAAAAGACGACTGGCAAGCAGAACTCAACACCCTCAATGCAAACTTTAATAAAGCAAAAGAAAATAATTTAATGAGCTTATCTGACTTAAAAAAGGCAGAAATTAAATTTGACCATAAAACCGAAAAACTAAATAAAAAAATCGAAAATGGAACATGGTTTATGCGAAATTTTGGCGAACCGCCTAGTTATTTTTATACCGAAGATGCACTGAAAAATACCGAAAAAATCAGAAAATACCTTTTTCATAATGGTTTTTTTCAGGCAAAAGTTGGCTTCAAAACAGATACAAGCTACTTAAATAAAAATTACACAAACGTTGTATATCAAATAAATGAAGGAAACGATTATACAATTTCCAAAAACGATTCATTGATAACCAGTAACGAGAACATAAATAATTTATTAATAGCACATCAAAAAGAAAGTCATTTTACACTGAATGAACATTATTCGCTAGACAAACAAAATGCAGAAAAAATACGCATTGAAAACTTGCTTAAAAACAATGGATATTACCATTTTAGTAAAGAAGATGTTCAAATAAAAATTGACCAAAGAGACAGCTCTAACCTGAAAACATTAAAAATTATCACAATTATTCCACCAGAGAATAAAAAGAATATAAAAAATAATTTTGACAAAATATATAGCCTCGAAAACGTAACCATGTTTATTGATGGTAGCCAATCTAATGATGTTTTTACAGAAAAAGACACCATAACGAACAGTCATGTTAAATATATATTTATCAATAAAAAGTTCAACACTAATCTTTTAAACACCAAAATATCATTATATCCTAATGAATTATACTCAAAAGACAAAGAGCTTAAAACTCAAAAAAACCTTTATAATCTTGATCAATTTAAATATGCAAATATAACATACGATACCACGGGTGGTAAATTAAAAGCAACTATTCACACCCAAACCCTTGATAAGTACCAGTTTACAGGTGAAGGCGGCGGAAGCGTTTTTCAGCGTGTGATAGGCCCTTTTACCTATGCAAGTCTTAAGGTACGTAACGTTTTTGGAGGTTTAGAAGCACTAGATGTAAACATTAGAGCGGGATATGAAGGGCAACCTGGTTTTTTAGAATCGGGCGTTACCAACAACCTTGACTTGTCTCTTTCAAATACTTTGCAATTTCCACAAGCATTATTGCCCAACAAATGGGCTGCAAAATTATCCGATTTTCAACCTAAAACCCAAATTGGATTGGGTGCAAACTATTTAGTAAGACAAGAATTTACAAGGCTCAACTTCAAAGCTTCGCTTATTTATCAGTGGCAACCCACACCCAACAAAAGTATCAGTATTTCGCCAATAGATATTAGTTATGTAAATACGCCAAGTGAAACCGCTAGCTTCAACAAATATTTAACAGACGAACAAAGCAAAGGAAACAATATTTACCTTACTTTCAAACCATCATTTATTTCGACCATAAACGCAAACTATACTTACAATTCAAACCTATCTGGAATACAAAACACAAAAGCTAAATACTTTAAACTTTTTGTAGAAATTGGCGGCTCAACTTTAAACCTAACCAGCTCTAAACGTTTTGGTTTTATCGACAATTTGTTTGCAACTTCTAGCGAATCGCTTACATTTTACAGATTTGTAAAAATTGGCTCCGATTGGCGACTTTATAAACCATTGGGTGTTAAGAAAAAGTCTTCTTTAGCTTTTAGGTTAAACACAGGAATTGGCTATGCCTACGACGAAGGCGGCGTACTGCCATACGAAAAAAACTTTTTTGCTGGTGGTTCAAACAGCTTAAGAGCATGGAAACCTAGGCAGCTGAGAGCAGGAAACAGCTCTGCAGATAGTACAATAAATAGTGCAAGAGAAAGACCCGGTAATGTACTTATTGAAAGCTCACTAGAGTTTCGTTTTAGAATAATGCGTTTGGCAGGAGACCTAAACGGTGCATTTTTTGTAGATGCAGGCAATGTTTGGACGCTAGACAATATCAATCAAAAAGCTTCTGAAGCACCCACTAATTTTAATTTTAAAAATTTCACCTCTCAAATTGCAGCTGGTGTGGGTTTTGGTATCAGGTGGGATTTTTCTTTCTTGATACTTCGTTTCGACATGTCGGCCAAAATGATAGACCCTTCGCAAGTAAATTCTAATAAATTTGTACTTTTCAACCAAAATTTTTACAAAAATTCGGAAAGCCATATCGGTATAGGCTATCCATTTTAATGAACTTTATATTTTTGTAAATATTATATCTTACTCATTTCTTTGTATTTTTGTGTAAATTTTCTATTTAAAATTAAAATGTTTTTATGTTTAATATTCAAGATAGAAAATTTTGTTTGCCGAATTTTAATATTAAAAAACAAGAATGAATAGTCTTGAAATACTTAGCCAAGAAGACAAAGAACAGCTAGACATAGCCAGAACTACCATAGAAGAAACTTCTTCAGAAAACAAAAGAAAACTGTACATAGAAAGCTATGGCTGTCAAATGAACTTTGCAGATAGCGAAATAGTAACTTCTATTCTTCAAGACAATGGCTTTGCTACTACATCGTCTTTCGAAAATGCCGATGTGATTTTCTTAAATACCTGTGCCATAAGAGATAATGCAGAACAAAAGGTACGCAATAGACTTAATAATTTTGGATACCTAAAAAAGAAAAATCCATCTTTAGTGGTGGGGGTTTTAGGTTGCATGGCAGAAAGGTTGAAAACCAAATTTTTGGAAGAAGAAAAATTGGTAGACATAGTAGCAGGTCCAGACTCTTACAGAGATTTACCTGGTTTGGTAGCCACTGCAGATGAAGGTCAAAAAGCAATCAACGTATTTTTATCGAGAGACGAAACCTACGCAGACATTACACCTGTTAGACTAAACACCAATGGCGTAACAGCCTTTGTATCTATCATGCGTGGATGCGACAATATGTGTTCATTCTGTGTAGTACCCTATACAAGAGGAAGAGAACGCTCTAGAGACCCAAAATCTATTGAAGACGAATGCTTAGACTTGCTTGCTAAAGGGTACAAAGAAGTATCACTTTTGGGACAAAATGTAGATTCTTACAAGTTTGAAGATGCTGAAACCAAAACAGTGACCAATTTTGCTCAATTATTGGAGCGAATAGCATTACTAAGTCCCGATTTAAGGGTTAGGTTCTCTACTTCTCATCCTAAAGACATTACAGATGAAGTGTTATATACTATCAAAAAACACGAAAACATCTGCAAACACATACACTTACCTGCACAAAGTGGTAACGACAGAATTCTAAAACTAATGAATCGAACTTATGACAGAGCTTGGTACATCAACAGAATAGATTCTATCAAAAGTATATTGGGTGAAGATTGTGCAATTTCTCACGACATGATTACTGGTTTTTGTAGCGAAACAGAAGAAGAGCATCAAGACACACTTTCGTTGATGCAATATGTACAATATGACTTTGGATTTATGTTTTCATATTCTGAAAGACCAGGAACACCAGCTGCCAAAAAATACCCTGATGATATTTCTAAAGAAACCAAACAAAGGCGATTGGAGGAAATAATTGCCTTACAACAACAACATTCTTTAGCAATAAATCAACAACAAATAGGCAAAACAAAAATAGTATTAGTAGAATCTTTATCAAAACGCTCTGACCAACATTACCAAGGTAGAGCAGATAATAGTAAACAAGTGGTTTTTCCTAAATCAAATCATCAAATAGGCGATTATGTAAGGGTAAAAATAACCTCGTGTACTACCAATACTTTAATGGGAGAATCAATAATCTAAAAAAAACAAAACACCCAAAAATGGTAAACCATTTTTGGGTGTTTTGCTAAAAATGAAAAGATTTTTTTTACAAAATATACTGACTCAAGTCTTTATTTTTCACCAAATCACCCAATTTTTCGATTACATTTTGTTTGCTAATAGTAATAGATTGATTAGGTTGAATATCGTCTGGAATATCAAACATGATATCGTTCAGTAGTTGAGACATTACCGTTTGTAAACGTCTTGCACCAATGTTTTCCATTTCGGCATTTACCGCAAAAGCTATTCTGGCTATTTCCAAAAGTGCCTCATCATCAAAATCTAAACTAACATTTTCTGAAGCCAACAAAGCTTTGTATTGTTTAGTCAATGCACCTTGTGGCTCTTTTAATATTTTATAAAAATCTGCTTCTACCAAACTTTGTAGCTCTACTCTGATCGGAAAACGACCTTGAAGCTCAGGAATCAAATCGCTAGGTTTTGAAAAATGAAATGCTCCTGCTGCTATAAAAAGTATATGGTCAGTATTGATAACTCCATGTTTGGTATTTACGGTAGAGCCTTCTACGATTGGCAACAAATCTCTCTGAACACCCTCTCTACTTACTTGCCCGTTATTACCTCCATTACCCTTTCCTGATGCTATTTTGTCTATTTCGTCAATAAAAATCACACCTAAATCTTCTGCTTTTTTGATGGCTTCAGATTTCACTTCGTCCATATCAATGAGCTTAGCAGCTTCTATTTCGTAAAGGTGTTTACGGGCATCTGCTATAGATACTTTTTTCTTTTTATTTGCCTTGGGCATCATGCCATCTATCATGTCGGTGATATTCATCATCGCCATTTCGTCCATCGGTACACCCATTACACCTATGTTGGGTGAGTTGGGTTGTTTTATGAGTATATCTATTTTTTTATCTTCAATCTCTTTGTTTCTGAGTTTTTCTCTGAAAAGTTCTCTTGTTTTATGATTGAGCTCAATATCTTCTTGTGATATTTCTTTCGGGTTTTCTTCTTCTTTTTGTTTAGTTTTTTTCGACTCTTTTTTCAATGATGGTATCAGTGCTTCCAATATTACTTCTTCTACCGCAAGTAGTGCTTTTTCTTTTACTTTTTCTTTTCTTTCTAGTTGCACCATGTGTACCGAAGCTTCCACTAAATCTCGCACCATAGACTCTACGTCTCTACCTACATAACCTACTTCCGTAAATTTAGATGCTTCTACTTTTATAAAAGGGGCATTCGCTAGCTTTGCCAATCTTCTGGCTATTTCGGTTTTACCTACACCGGTAGAACCTATCATGAGTATATTATTGGGTGTAATTTCTTTTTGCATTTCTTCTGGAGCATTCATTCTTCTCCATCTGTTTCGAAGTGCTATGGCAACATTTTTTTTGGCATCTTTCTGACCAATTATATATTTATCCAACTCAAAGACTATTTGCTTAGGGGTCAAACTCGCTAAATCTATCATAATTTACTATTCTTTTTGTTTTGTATTTTTAACACAAGTTTTAGTAAAAACCTGTTTTGTATGTTGTTTTTTATAGTTGATAAATCAAACCAAAACTACTAAAATTACCTGCTGTATGTACGGCTGAGTAGGAATAGTTCAATTTTATGTTACTTATTTTTAATTTAAAACCCAAAGCTATACCATTCATCCCACCTCCTATTTCTGTATAAAAATCTTTGTTTCTTAGATGATTATAAGATAGCAAAATCTGAAATCCTTTGTCTAAAACTATTTCAGTTCCAAAAATAAAATGACGAAAGAGATTATCCATAAATCCAATTTTTTCAACTATTCGATTTCCAAACAAATCATATCTGATTTGTGAATTATCCAAATAAGAAATATTGTACTGGTGAATATGGTGTGCCTGAAACGAAAAACGAACTGGCATATACATTGGCTTATAAGTTAAGCCCAATTGTACATCAAACGGAAGACTTGGATTTTCATCGGTGTATTGATTGGAATTGCTGTATAAGCCAATATTTTTCACACACATACCATAGCTAAGATCTATTTTGGGATGTTTAAAATAGGCTCCTAAGTCAGCCACAATGGCACTAGACTGGTAATCTACAAAAGAGGTTGATGCATACTTTAGCGTTGCACCAAAAGTAATATTGCCTTGCTTACGAGAATGCGACAAATAAAAAGCTAAATCATTGACAGTAAAAGTACCTATTTCATTTCCAAAATTATCTGTTTGCACAAAAGTACCCAAACTATTGTATTGAATGCCACCGGCTAAAAGCTGTTTGCCCAGCAAACCAGCATAACTTAAATTCCCAAAATTTGCTCCAGAAAAGTAAGGTGTTATATTCAGCGATATATGTTTTACATCGGAGGTATCTAGTAATGCTGGATTATTCAGAATTTCACTTGGATTTGCTTCGTTTACTGATACATTTATTCCACCCAAGCCCGTAGTGATAGGATTGCTAGGCAAATCCAAAGATTTAAAGCTGCTAACGCCACCTATTTGAGCTACAGCAATCTTACTACTTAAAATGAGCAGAACTAAAATGGCGTAGAGCAAATAAATAGATGTATGTGTTTTTTTAATTGTCAAGTTTTTTGAAATTATCTATTGGTTACAAATATAGCAAAAGAGAGTGAAATTTCTACAAAATCGTTGTTGGAGTCCTAAGTGAGAATCTATAAAATTCATAGAATTCAAAATAGAAGAGCTGTTGCATTTATAACTTGAATCCGCCAAATAAATCATTTTGCAGTAACAGATGCCGTCAAAAAGCCTATCGAAAAAGGGAAAAGGTAAGAACCAAACTCAAACCAAAGGTGCTTGTAGAAGTTGAACTGATTCGGGAACATACCGAGGAATATAAAGGGCAAGTTTTGATTTATCAGAAAAGTAAAAAGCTTGTAGATGAATATGAACTTAAAATATTTGAATTGAAACAAAAAATAGAATCAATAGAAAACCGAAACAATTCTATATTTGGCAAAAAAAGAATCATTATCAATACTTTTGGAATATCTGTTGTTTTTTCAATTATTATTTTCAAGGTGTTATCAACTGTTTTTCAACCTAAAACCAAAGGTGGATTATTATGCTTCATTTTAGCACCTGCATTATTTGGAGCCAATTTCTATGGAAAAAAAATACAAAAGATAGATGATGATGAATATTTGATAAAATTGAATGGTTTAAATGCATTAAAGAAAAAGTTAATTGACCATGAAAATCGATTAATTTCAATTAAAGAATCATTTAAAATAGAGAAATCACTTTAGAAAATACAAAAACTACAACTATCAAAATAATCAAAACTTAGTTTAATATTTTTATCTTTGTTTCAACTATAATACAAATACTACTATAAAAAGTAGGTAAAAAAGTAGCAGTTAAAATTAAAACCACAAATGACCGACAATTTAGAATTAGAAAAAACCCTTTGGCAAACGGCTGATAAACTTCGCAACAATATGGATGCAGCTGAGTACAAACACGTTGTATTGGGTTTGATATTCTTAAAATATATTTCTGATGCTTTTGATGAACTCTATGAAGAACTAATAGCAACAGAAAACGAAACGGGTGCCGACCCAGAAGACAAAGACGAATACACTGCCGAGCGGGTGTTTTATGTGCCACCACAAGCACGTTGGAAATGGCTACAAGGCAGAGCAAAACTACCGACCATTGGCAAAGAAATTGACGATGCCATGGATGCCATTGAAAAAGATAATCCAACACTAAAAGGCGTTTTACCCAAAGATTATGCAAGACCAGCCTTAGACAAACAACGTTTAGGAGAATT
>JAGNSI010000073.1 GCA_017988135.1 Pseudarcicella sp. | reverse complement strand
ATAACAAACAATCTAAATGTCTACACTTTTGAATAAACTTGGTTCAATATATTTTTGGAAACACAATGCTTTTTTGTTGATTGGCATTACCACCTTGTTTTGGGTAATTTACAAGCAGTCTAACAATAAAATTTATAACAAATCTGGACAATCTGAAAAGTATTATTTAGATGTAAAAAACAGACTTTCTGCCGAAATAAAACAAAGTGAACTAGAAATAGACAAAACTATTTCACTCATAAAAGAATCGAATAACGTTTCATTTTCTTACCTTAGTCAGACCAGCCGATATCCATTTTATATTTTCAAAAACAATAAAGTAATTTATTGGTCAGATTATTTTTTTGTACCTGAATACCAAAAGTGTAAAGGTGATTACACTATAAAATTTGAAGAATTTACACAAGGAAAATACCTTTTACTAAAAAGAAAATACCAAAAAGCATCTGGATTGTATGAAATAATTACTGCTATTCCTATCTTAAGAACCTATGAAGAAAACAACCTTAATCTGAAAAATATTTACAATACTGCTATTTTCCCTAAAGACCCACAACTTATAAAAACAGCCTACCTCAAAAACAAAATTCAAAATTTTTATTATAACGATAAACAATATTTATTTTCTATAGTTCACCCCCAAAATCTGATAGACAGAGGTCAATCTGCCAATCTTATATTATTACTTTTACTTACAGGATTTTCTTTTTTGATACATTTCAGAAAACCTTTGTTAGGCTTATCAAAAGCTTATCACAAAGAATTTGTTTTTTTGCTAATTATTGCTTTTCTGTTTGTAATCAGATTTGTGTTTTTGTACTTCGATATACTTTCTGATATATATGACAATGAGCTATTTAGCTCCCAATACAACACCAATAGCTTTTGGCAACCCACTATTGCAGATGCGTTTCTGAATTGTTTATTTTGTTGCATAGCCATGGTATATTTTATAAACAATTATTTCAGAATGGATTTTATGCAAAACTTAGCCATAAAACCCAGAAAAATAAGATACATTGTTTCTATTATTTTGGTGATATTGAGCTATGTAGTAACGCTAAGTATTGCTCATCAATACAATAATATTTACAAAATTAGCGGCAATTTATTTAATCTTGAGCTAAGTATAGACTTTATCAAAAACCCATTGAAGTATTATAATATTTCAATTTTTACCTTTCTTTCTTTGCTTTACTTTCTATGCTTACATTTTTTGATTTATTTTCATTTAAAACTGAATAGAGATATCAAAAAACCATGGAAATCATTTTTAATAGCCAGTTTTTTGATTATACCTTTAGTTTTGTTTTTTAGTGGTTTTGTAGCTACAATATTGTGTATTATCAATGGAGTTTATTTTTCATTGATGTATTTTTTCAGGTTACCACGCTATTATCATGTATTTAGGTATCAAACATCTATCTATTTTTTTTCGGCGGCATTTTGCTGTGCACTTATGGCAAGTGCCGTAAGTTACGAACATGAAATAAGTAAAGATTTCACTAAAAAAATATTTATCGGCAAAAAATATATAACAGAAAACGACGAAATTATAGAGTCTAAACTCAATCAAATAAATATTAAAATAAAAACGGATAGTTCCTTAAGAGAAATAGTTAAAAGTAACTTTTTATCTCAAGAACGTTGCTTACAGTATTTAAACGACAAATATTTTGATTCTTATTTTGACAATTATACCATTGAACTGTCGCTTTATGATAATTACGGAATATCTAACGACGGTGGTGACAATAGAACTTTCTTTAAAAACATTGAAAAAAACTTCATAAACAACTCTTTAAAAACTAGTTACGAAAATTTATATTTCATGACTAGCTTCAATAACTCTATAATAGAAAAGCAATACATCAATATTTTGCCTATCAAAAGCTCAAAAAACAAAAGTTATGGTCATTTAGTTTTAAAATTAAAACCACTTGACAATACACTTTCAAGCCACTCAAAAAGCGAAAATTTTCAAATCAATCAACAAGAAATAACAGGTTTTAGCTATGCGATTTACAAAAACAAAGAAATAGAAATAGCCAATGGCGAATATAATTATAGCAAAAAGTTACTTTTCGAAAACCTAAACGATTCTACACTTTTCGAAAAAGGTTTGGTAAAAAATGGCTTTAAACATATCGGAATTGTTGGTAATAACAACCGCACGTTGGTGGTTTCTTCAAAAGCTAAAATGTTTACCGATCATTATGCAAACTTTTCGTTTTTGTTAGTTATACTTATTTTATGTATCATTTTGTTGGTGTTGTTGTATGCATTAGGTTTTGGTTTTAAAAATATAAACACAAATTTTGCAACCAAAATACAAGTATTTTTGAATTTAGCATTTTTATTACCACTTATTTTGGTAATTGCCACAACAATAGCTTTTGTAGCAAACAAGCTTTCGGTAACTCAAAATAAATTACACTTCGACCAAACAAAAGCCATATCTACCAGTATTTCGCCAGAACTTAATAGCTATTCTGAAGGAAAGATGAGTTTATCGTTTTTGGAAGAAAAAATAAAATCTATTGCCATAGATTCTAGAAAAGACATTATCATATTTGATACCAAAGGGAAAGTGCTAGTTTCTAACAAAACACTTCATTTCCAACAAGGTATTTATTCAGACTTTATCAACCCAAAAGCTTACCAATCTATTTTAGAAGAAAAAGAAACAAAAATAAATATTCCCGAAGCTTTGGGTGACCTTGGTTTTAACACTTCTTATTTAGGATTAAGCAATTCAAAAAATGAGTTAATAGGAGCTTTGGGAGTAATGTATTATAATTCTCAAAAAGATTATGAAAGAGAGGTAGAAGATGTAATGAGCTCACTATTAAACACTTTCACTACAGTGTTTGTAATTTTGTTGATTTTATCGTATTTCGCATCTCGAATATTGATTATTCCGCTAAGATTGATAACCTCAAAAATAGACAAAATAGACCTAGAAAAAACAAATACCCCTATCCAATGGCAATCTGACGACGAAATTGGTTTATTGGTAAATGCTTACAACATGATGTTGATAAAATTGGAAGAATCTAAACTAGCTCTTTTTCAATCTAATATGCAAACGGCATGGCAAGAAATGGCAAAACAAGTGGCACACGAAATCAAAAATCCACTTACGCCTATGAAGCTTTCACTTCAATTATTGTTGAGAAAACTATCAAAAGATAAAAATGAAAATTTTGATCAAATAAACAAACAATTCAACTCAATAATAGAACAAATAGACAATTTGTCATATATCGCCAACTCGTTTTCTGACTTTGCAAAAATGCCAGTTCCAATCAACGAAAAATATGATTTGTACCAAGAACTCAACAAAATACTATTGTTATACGAAGGAGATTCACGTTTTGAACTAACTACAGATATTTATCTACAAAAAACTTTGGTACGTGGCGACAGACATTTGACAGGTAATATCATTTCAAACTTGCTCATCAATGCCATACAGTCTGTTCCCAAAGGCGTAACGCCAAAAATACACATTCGCTTAATTAAGGGCGTAGAAAGTATGACATTTAGTATTTCTGACAATGGAATTGGTATACCAGAAAGTATTCATAACAAAATATTTATGCTCAACTTTACTACCAAAGAAGGTGGATCTGGTGTAGGATTATCACTAGCCAAAAGAGTAATAGACCATGCCAATGGAAGTATTTGGTTTGATACCGAAATAGGTAAAGGTACAACCTTTCATTTCAGCGTTCCTTTGGCATATTAAAAAAAACAAAAAATGATTCAACTTACAAAACCATTGATTTTGGCGTCTAATTCGCCAAGAAGAAAACAAATTTTAGAAGATGCTGGCTTTACATTTCAAGTGTTGGTAAAACCCACCGAAGAAGATTTTCCAGACAGTATGCCTCCGATTGAAGTAGCAAAATTTTTGTCTTTAAAAAAAGCAAATGCCTTCGAAAATGAAATAGAAACCAACATTGTACTCACTGCAGATACAATAGTAGTAGTTGAAAACAAAATATTAAACAAGCCAACAGACCCTGAAGATGCCTTCAGAATGCTCAGATTACTTTCGGGCAAAACACACAAAGTAATCACTGGCGTGAGCATTGTCACCAAAGAAGATTCACAATCTTTTACAGATACTACCTTAGTGACGTTCGAAAATCTAAGCGATTGGGAAATAAAATTTTACCTAAACAATTTTAAGCCTTACGACAAAGCAGGTTCTTACGGGGTACAAGATTTTGTAGGAATGATAGGCATTCCCAAAATAGAAGGTTCGTATTTTACAGTAATGGGCTTACCTATCCATAAAGTATACCAACACCTCAAAAAGTACATCATTCAATAAGATAGAAATCTGCGTTTTTTTTGTAATTTTAGTTTTTAAATAACTTCATAAAACACAACAAACTACAAGAAAAATGAAAAAATTACTTTTTCTGCTTTATTTGCTATGTTCAAGCTTCAATACTATTTTTGGACAAGCTGTAACTACTGTACCTACATTGCCCTACGGCGACCAAGAAATCACCATAATTGTAGACGTAAAACAAGCCAAAGATACAAGGGCAAAAAACTTATTAGGCAAAACCTCTGATGTATATCTTTGGTCTGGTGCCAGCGACACGGAAACGGGCACAGCATTTAAGTATGAACCATCTTTTCAAAAATCATTCTCTACGGCTTACGAACAAAGCAAAATGACTTCATTGGGCAACGACAAATGGAGCATAAAACTAAAACCTAGAGATTTCTTTGCAGTACCAAGCCAAAGCACAATCAAAAGAATGGGATTGCTATTAAAAAATGGAAATGGCTCAGCTCAAACAGAAGATTATATAATTACTATTTATGAAAAAAAACTGAACGTTGCATTTATAGAACCTCAAAGTTCTAATTTCTTTTCTGATGCTCTTTCCACTATAAACGTATTAGGAGTTTCTTCCGAAAAAGCACAATTAGATATTTTAGTAAACGATACAAAAGTAAAAAGCATCACCAACAAAGATTCTATCACTTATCAGTTCCAAACAGGTACAGCCAACCAATCTACTACAGTGAAACTCGTAGCCACCACCGCCACCGAAACTGCATCTGCCACCTTTACGGTTACGTCTAAGCCAATTCCTGTAATAGAAAGTCTACCTGCAGGATACAAAGATGGGGCAAACTACCTGTCAGACAGTAAAATAGCTTTTGTATTGTATGCTCCAAAAAAAGATTTCGTGTACCTTATCGGCGATTTTAACGACTGGAAATACACCCCCAACTACCTCATGAAACGTACGCCAGATGGCGATAGATACTGGATAGAAATCAGCGGTTTAGTGAAAAATCAAGAATATGCTTATCAGTATTTAGTAAATGGTACTTTGGCTGTTGGTGACCCGTATGCAGAAAAAATATTAGACCCCAACAATGATAAATTTATCAGCAATACCACTTACCCAAACTTAAAAGTATTGTCAGAAAAAGTAAATGGTATAGCCTCTGTAGTACAAACAGCCCAAACACCTTATGTTTGGAAAAATACTAATTTCAAGAAACCAACTCAATCAAACCTAGTAATTTACGAATTGCATTTGAGAGACTTCGTTGCTACTCAGTCGTATAAAACCTTATCAGATACACTAGATTACCTAAAAAAACTTGGGGTAAACTGCATAGAACTTATGCCCATTCAAGAATTTACAGGAAACGATTCTTGGGGTTACAACCCAACCTATTACTTTGCTCCTGACAAAGCTTATGGGACCAAAAACGACCTAAAAGCTTTCATAGACAAATGTCACGAAAATGGCATTGCAGTAGTTTTGGATGTAGTTTACAACCAAGCAGATTACGAATTTCCTTACGTAAAAATGTATTGGGATAATAATGTAAATAAACCCAGCATAGATTCTCCTTTTTTCAACCAAGACGCACCGCATCCTTACAGCGTTTTTTTCGACTTCAACCATGAAAACCAAGTGACCAAAGATTATGTAATACGTGCAAACGATTTTTGGATTAAAGAATACAATATAGACGGTTATAGATTTGACTTGGTAAAAGGATTTACTCAAAAAAAATCTACAGAATCAACAGCCAGCAATTACGACCAAAGTAGAGTAGATATTTTGAAAAATTATTACAACAAAATAAGAGAAACAAGTAAAGATGCTTATGTGATATTAGAACTTTTTACCGACAATACAGAAGAAAAAACACTAACTGACCTTGGAATGATGGTTTGGTCAAATCAAAATTACAATGCCCGTGACATAGCCAAAGGTAACAATGCAAATATGAATTGGATGTCTTACAAAGACAGGGGTTTTACTTTTCCACACTCTATCTCATATATGGAAAGCCACGACGAAGAACGTGTTGTTTATGATGCTGTAAGAAATGGAAAAATAAGCACCACAGACGGTGTGTTAGAACGCATAAAAGCTACAGCAGCCATATTTATGGCAGTACCTGGACCCAAAATGATTTGGCAGTTTGGAGAAATAGGCTACGATATTTCTATAAATGATGGTGGAAGAACTGGGAAAAAACCTTACAAATGGGAATACTTAAGAGATGTAAACAGAGCTAAACTTTACAAAGTTTTTGCAGAATTGATAAAACTAAAAAAATCAGAAAGCATTTTTCAAACTACTAATTTTCAAACAGAATTAGCTGGATTACAAAAAAAAGTAACACTAATTGAAGGCAATGAAAAAGTGATAGCTGTTGCCAATTTAGACGTAAACGATGCCAATATCGCCAACATATTTCCAAGTACTGGCAAATGGTACGACTACTTTTCTGGTGAAGAAATAACGGTTACAGACCTAAATACATCCATTTTGTATAAACCAGCAGAATTTCATATTTACAGTACCAAAGCCTATCCAAAGCCTGAAAAAGGATTGACATTCTTTGAAAAGTCACCTATTACAGCCTTAGAAAGCATAGAAAAAAATATCAAATTCAATGTATTTCCTAACCCTTGCACAGACCATACAGAGGTTACCATTGACCCAAAAAATACAAGCTCAAAAACAGTAAACTTAATAGATTTGAACGGTAAAAAACAATATTCAACTTTACTAAAACCAAACGTTAATTCCTTAAAAATAAATACCCAAAAGCTGTCAAAAGGAAAGTATATCATTCAAGTAGTACAAAAAAACAAAGTATCGTCACAAAAAATAATTAAAAAGTAATTTCTATTGTAACAAACAAGAGGCTGTCTTTAAGGGACAGCCTCTTTGCTATAAAACAAGTAACAAACCTTACAACCTCACTATTTCGGCGCCTAAAGCATTAAGACGAGCGTCTATATTTTGATACCCACGATCTATTTGCTCTATGTTTTCTATGATAGAAGTTCCTTTGGCTGATAATGCGGCTATTAATAACGATACTCCTGCACGAATGTCTGGAGAGGTCATACGTATACCTCTCAATTGTTGAGTTCTGTTTAGACCTACAACGGTAGCTCTGTGTGGGTCACAAAGTATTATTTGTGCACCCATTTCTATGAGTTTATCTACAAAAAACAAACGACTTTCAAACATTTTTTGGTGAATCAAAACTGTTCCTTTTGCTTGTATTGCTGTTACTAAAACTATACTCAATAAATCTGGAGTAAAACCTGGCCATGGATGATCCGAAATAGTAAGCATAGAACCGTCTATGAAATTTTCTAGTTCATAATTTTCCTGAGAAGGGATAAAGATATCATCTCCTCTAAACTCCATTTTAATACCTAATTTTTGGAATACTTCAGGAATAATTCCAAGCTCTGCTATTTGACAATTCTTGATAGTTATTTCAGATTTTGTCATGGCAGCCAAGCCTATGAAAGAACCTATTTCTATCATATCTGGCAACATAGTATGTTCTGTACCATGAAGTTCGGTAACACCTTCTATAGTTAGTAAATTCGAACCAATTCCTGATATTTTAGCTCCCATCCTATTCAACATCTTGCATAACTGCTGCAAATATGGTTCGCAGGCAGCATTGTAAATAGTTGTTGTACCTGTAGCAAGTACGGCAGCCATTACGATATTAGCTGTACCTGTTACTGAAGCTTCGTCCAAGAGCATGTAAGCACCTTTTAATTGAGAAGCATCTACCTCATAAGTACCACCATCTTCTTGGCTATAGTTGAATTTAGCACCCAATTTCATAAACCCGAAAAAATGTGTATCTAATCTTCTTCTACCTATTTTGTCGCCACCTGGTGAGGGTATTTTTCCTTTTTTGAATCGAGCCAAAGTTGGACCCAAAAGCATTACTGAACCACGTAAAGCGGCAGCTTTATTCTTATAAAGTTCACTTTCAAGCGTATTTATATCTACACCAGCCGCTGTAAATTTCACAGAAGATTCGCTCAATCTGGTGCATTCTACTCCCATAACCGCTAGTAATTCTATCAGCTGGTTTACGTCTCTTATATTTGGAATATTATGTATGGTAACTGGTTCTTTGGTAAGAACTACTGCACATAATATTTGTAAAGCTTCGTTTTTTGCTCCTTGAGGAACTATTTCTCCTTTTAGTTGAAGACCACCTGTTACTTTAAATGATGCCATTGATTGCTGTTAGCTTTTGTTAGATTGTAAATATATTTGTTTGGAAGCTATCTTTTCCTTGCGTTATTGTTTCCTCTATTGTCGTTTCTTCCATTTCCCGAACCTCTATTTCGGTCTCCAGTTCTAGTGTCATTTCTACCATAATTTCTAGAATTATTATTTCTATTATTATTTAGGCTTTCTGCCGAATAATTATTAGGTCTACTACTATTACGGGTATGACCTAAACTTGAAACCCCAGCTACTTCTTCTATCACTGAAGCAAGCTCATTTCTTGAAATTTCTCTCATTTGTTCCCAAATAAGTGTATCGTCTACTATTTCTTTATTCCAAGTTTGATAAAAAACTTTCATAAGCTTGCCAATATGAGCTACCAATGCTTTTTTGTCGTCCAAATTAGTTTCTGTAATAGCTCTTTTTATCAACAATTCTATATTATGACCGTAATGCTTATATTTCAAAAAATGAGTATTGTAAGGTACTGTTTTGGGTCTTTTACCCACTGCATCTGGCGATGGTGGTGCAAAAGGGCTGTCTATATCCAATTTAAAATTAGACATAATATACAAATCGTCCCAAAGTTTGGTTGTATAATCCTGACCATCACGCATATTAGGGTGTACCTGACGCATTAGTTCTACCAAAATATAAGCATATTTTGTACGTGTGTCTTTTTCTTCTACGGTAAGTATATGATTTACTAATTTCTGAACATTTGTTCCATATTCCTTCATCTTAACTGCATTTTAATACGATTTTACGAAGATACAAAATTCTAAGTATTATCTAAAATGTTTACCTTTGTTCGATAAGATTATTCAAAATCTTCATTTATAAACATCATTTTTTTATAATTATGAAAAAATTATCGATGGACGAACTCAACAGAATGACTCCAGAAGAATATGCTCAGGCAAATAAATTTAATTACTTAATAATTCTAGACAACATCAGAAGCATGAACAATGTAGGTTCTGCCCTGCGTACAGCCGATGCTTTTGCAGCCGAAAAAGTATATATGTGTGGCGTAACTGCTACACCGCCTCACAGAGATATTACAAAAACAGCCCTTGGTGCTGACCAAACTGTAAATTGGGAGCATGCCAACGATACCCTAGTGCTTTGTCAAGATTTACAAAAAAATGGCTACGAAATTGTTGCTGTAGAACAAATAGAAAACAGCACAATGCTGAATGAGTTTAATATTGATAAAAACAAAAAATATGCATTTGTATTTGGCAACGAAGTGATGGGTGTAGATCAAGAAATAGTAAAAATGGCAAATATTCATTTAGAAATACCCCAGTTTGGTACCAAACACTCTTTAAATATTGGGGTTTCTTTGGGTGTAATTTGTTGGGAAGTAGTAAGGCAAAATATATCTTAAAATCATGGCACTGGGTCGTGGCCATGCCCACCCCAAGGGTTGCAACTAGCCATTCTTTTCAAGCCAAGCCAAGTTCCTACAAAAACACCATGTTTATGGATAGCCTGAATCATGTATTCAGAGCAAGTTGGGCTATATCTACAAGAATTAGGAAAATAAGCCGAAAAAAGTGCTTGATATATTTTAACCAAAAAAATTAAAACAGTTTTCATTTCTTATTTATTCATTTATTTTGAGAACCTTTATTATCTTGCAAAGTACAATTAATTGTTTGAATTTTTTAACCTAAAAAAAATGTTATTAGTAATCGATTGGAACGCCAATCCCGAAATTATCAATTTATTCGGATTTTCATTAAGATGGTATGGACTCATGTTTGCCTGTGCTTTTTTGGCTGGTTTTCAGGTTGTATCTTATATTTTCAAAAAAGAAGGCAGACCAGCTGAGCAAGCAGATCAATTGTTGATGTATGCCATGGTTGCTACAGTAATTGGAGCTAGAGCTGGTCATTATTTTTTTTACGAATACCCAAGCTTAATGGCAGACCCTTTAGATTTTTTTTATAAAATGATAAAACCGCCATATGCTGGCTTGGCTAGTCATGGTGGAGCAATAGGCTTATTTACAGCCTTTTATTTATATACACGAAAACACAAAGATCAAAAATTTCTATATATAACCGATAGAGTTGTTCCTGCTGTAGCTTTGGCTGGATTTTTTATTCGTTTAGGGAATTTAATGAATTCAGAAATCATAGGTAAACCCACAGACGTAGCTTGGGCTTTCCGTTTTCCTGAAAACCCAGAATATCGTCAAAGAGCATTAGACCTGATTTATCAAGCTCCACGACATCCATCGCAACTTTATGAATCGTTATCTTGCTTTATTTTATTTCTGCTATTGATGTGGCTATGGAGCCTCAAAAAAGAAAATACACGTCATGGTTTACTGACGGGAATTTTCATGATAATACTATTTACACTTCGATTTCTTTATGAATTTCTTAAAGAAAATCAATCAGACTTCGAAAACAGTATGTCGCTCAACATGGGACAATGGTTATCTATACCGGGCGTTTTGTTTGGAATAATTGTATTATTCATTGCCTTTAAAAACAAGAAAGACATAGAATCTTAAATGTTTGAGAATAAATCATTAAAAAGTATTTTATATTAGAGATAAAAGATAAATTTGTATATAATATCATCTCCAACTGCATGAAGTAATTGGAAGTAAAAATTAAAAAATTATTATGGAAAATAACATTCAAGAAAATGCTGAAAATCAGCTAGAAAACTTAAAAAATTTAGCATCAGAAAAAGTAGAAAACCTAGCAGGTGCAGCAGCTGACAAAATCAAAGATTTGACAAACATTGATGTAGCTGGTCAAGTAGGTGCTGCAACCGAAATAGCAGGTCAAAAACTTGAAGAAATACAAGGTTTAGCTGCTGAAAAATTAGGAGATGCTAAAGAATTAGCCTCTGAAACTTTCAATACAGCCAAAGACGCTATCAGCGAAAAACTTGGAGAGCTTTCGTCAATTGACGTATCTGCAAAAGCAAACGAACTAAAAGCTGAAGCAACTGAAAAGTTTGAAGATGCCAAAGAAGCCATTACTGAAAAATACAACGAATTGTTAAGCGACGAAGTGAAAGCTAAAGCAGCAGAAACTTTAGAAGATGTAAAAGACGCAGCAGAAGAAGTTACTGAAAAAGCAAAAGGCTTTTTTAGTAAATTATTTGGTGGAAAATAATATTTAGATTTTTAAAAAAAATGCCTTCAAATTAAATTTGAAGGCATTTTTTTTATTTTACAGCAATGCAAGAAATTTCAATATTTACATTTTTGGGTAAAGCTGACACTTCAACGGTTTCTCTTGCTGGAGGATTTTCAACAAAAAAATCAGCATATACTTGATTTATCAATCCAAAATCGCCCATATTTTTTACAAAAATACTGCACTTTACAACGTCATCAAAAGTCATTCCTGACGCTTCTACTATAGCTTTCAAATACATCAAAACCTGTGTGGTTTCGTCTTGGATATTTACGCCTGCTAAAGCTTTATCAGCAGCAATTTGCCCCGAAACATACAATGTATTTTCTACTAAAACAGCCTGCGAGTAAGGCCCTATTGGAGCTGGAGCATTGGGCGTGAAAATTATTTTTTTGTTCATTTTTGTTAAATTTGAGTATCATGGTAGGCAATTTACTGATTTTTAAAGTAAATTTGACAAAGTTGATTTCCATTTACCTGAAATTAAGTCAATAAAATTAGTCAGATTTTAGGCAACATATATTCAACTAAGATATAAATTTTATATCCATTGTTTAACAAAAACTATTTATAATGAAAGTATTAATCACAGGAGCAAACGGATTGTTGGGGCAAAAATTAGTAAAACTATTGTCTCAAAATAACAACATTTCGTTGATTGCTACTGCAAAAGGTGCAAACAGGTTACCATTTACCGACAATTACATTTACCAAACCATGGACATAACTTCTCAAACAGAAGTTATGGAAGTTATCAATAATCACAAACCAGACGCTATTATTCATACCGCAGCTATGACCAATGTAGACCAATGCGAAACTGAAAAAGAATTGTGCTGGTCTATGAATGTACTTGCTTTAGAATATTTAGTTGAAGCTTGTACCTTAAATGATACTTTTCTTTGTCATGTTTCTACCGATTTTATATTTGACGGCACTAGCGGCCCATACGATGAAGAGGCGGAAGCAAACCCTATTTCGTATTATGGAGAAAGCAAATTGGCAGCCGAAAAAGTTTTATTAAACTCTAATATCAGATGGGGAATAGCTCGTACAGTACTGGTATATGGAATAGTATCAGACATGAGCCGTACCAATATTATACTCTGGGTAAAAAAATCATTGGAAGAAGGTAAAACGATAAATGTAGTAACAGACCAGTTCAGAACTCCTACTTTGGCAGAAGATTTGGCTATGGGCTGTTGGTTGATTACCCAAAAACAAGCTGAAGGAATTTTTAATATTTCGGGAAAAGATTTCCTTACACCTTACGAAATGGCGATTATGACGGCACAGTATTTCAATCTTGATCAATCTTTGATAAAAAGTGCCGATTCAAGTACTTTTTCGCAACCTGCCAAAAGACCTCCTCGTACTGGTTTTGTGCTAGATAAAGCCCAAAAAGTTTTAGGTTACAATCCCGTAAGTTTTGGGGAAGGAATAGCCATTGTGGAGCGCCAAGTAAAAGAACTAGAAAAATAAATAACACATAATGTATTTACCAAAAGCCAATTGAAAAAATTGGGTAAAAAAATAAAAAACACATAAGGTATTTATCAAAAGCCAATTGAAAAAAATTGGGTAAAAAAATAAAAAACACATAAGGTATTTACCC
>JAGNSI010000072.1 GCA_017988135.1 Pseudarcicella sp. | reverse complement strand
CATAAACATGATAATGGTATTTTCGTAAACTCCTTTATCTTTCAAACCTTGCACTAAGTCTCCAATGCTTTTATCTAATCTGCTTACGGTAGCTGCGTAAATAGCCATAATATTATCTTGTCTTATTTTTTCTTCTTTAGACAATGTATCCCATTTGGGAATTAGCTGATTGATGATCGGCAATTTTTGTGTGCTTTTTATTAAGCCCATTTTTATTTGACGTTCGTGTTTTTCTTTTCTTAAAACTTCCCAACCTTTAGAAAATTTACCAATAAATTTTTGAATATCTTCTTTTGGTGCTTGAACTGGAAAATGTGGTGCATTGTGTGCCAAATAAACAAAAAATGGCTTATTACTTGCTTTGGCTTGATCTATACAACCCAAAGTAAATTTTGTCCACAAATCTGTAGAATACCAATTTCCATTTTCAATCTCACTATTTTTTATTGCTTTACCATCTAAAAATAGTTTAGCATTGTCTTCATCTTCTGAAAAATAAAATCCTCCAGCTTTGGCATTTAAAGATCTATCAAAGCCTTTATCTATGGGTCTCATGCCTTCATCATGACCTATATGCCATTTACCGGCCATTATGGTATGATAGCCTTGGGGTTTTAAAAGTTGGGCCATAGTGGCACAGTTGTTATTTAAAAAACCTTGATAAGCTGGGTTTACTTTACCTAATTTCCCACCTGCCATATATCCTATTCCTGTTTGTTGTGGGTACAAACCTGTAAGAATACTAGCTCTACTTGGACAACAACGTGCTGTATTATAAAAGTTTTTTACCCTGATACCATTCTGAGCTAAAGCATCTAAATTGGGTGTGGGTATATCTCCACCATAACAACTCAAATCACTGAAACCCATATCATCAACTAGCACTACTACAATGTTGGGTTTTGTACTTGGTGCTGTTTGAGCTATGAGACTCAGCTGTACAAAAAGTACAGACAATAGTAAATACAATTTTTTCTTCATTTGTTTTAAAATTTTATTTTATGGTTAAATTAAAAATATTAATAATAAAATTAACAGAAAAATTTCAATAAAAATCATAAAAAAACCTATTCAAACTAATGAATAGGTTTTTTATAATTAAATCACTTTTTAGTAACCTTCGTTTTGCTTGCCATTCATCAATGGATTATAATCCAACTCTGACTGTGGAATAGGCCAATAACCATTTTGAGCATCTTTATAAACTCGTTCTGATTGTTTGTAAATATTATTAAAATTGGTGGTATATAGTGCTTTTAGTGCTCCCCATCTTTTTAAGTCATAATATCTAATTCCCTCAAAACTTAGCTCTAATAATCTTTCGTTTTGAATAGCTTTACGAATTGCTGATTGTGTAAGATCTGCATTCAATGCTGGCATTTGAACTCTAGCTCTTACTTGATTGATATATGGCAAAACTTCATCTGCTGGCTTTGCCAATTCATTCAAACATTCTGAATACAATAACAAAACATCAGCTAAACGATACACATAAAAATTTTGTGGACCTGTTGTTTGTTCTTTATTACCCAATCTTGCGTATTTTTTAGATGCATATTTTTTGCCATCTGTTGAGCTCCAATACAATGAATCATCTTTTGAGTTGTTGAAAAATGTAGTATAATATCTTGGATCTCTATTGGCATGAAACTGATTTTTAGTAGCTTCTGCATAAGTTTCCGGTGCTGTATCATCTTTCTTTTTAAATAAGTTGGCAGCCTTTTCGTTTACTTTAACAGATTTTCTATGAAAAACTTGAAAATCTGTTTCATCATAACCAAAAGAAAAAGACTCACCCAACTTTAATACACCGTCTTGAAATGGTACTTCAAAGATATTTTCTTTTGAATTTTCACCTTTTAAGGTAAAATATTCAGCATAGTTTGGATGCAACTCAAACTCTTTGCTATCAACTATTTTTTTAAGTGCAGCTGCTGCTAAATCCCACTTTTTGTCGTTCATATAATATTTAGCCAACAATGTAAAAGTAGCATATTTACTAATTCTCCAATTTTCGCTTGCTGGTAAATCTTTTTTATTAGGCAAATTTTCAACTGTTGCTTCTAAATCTTTGATAATAAAATCATAAATTTCTTCTTTTGTACCAATAGGAGCACCATTTTTATAATTCAATGGAGACTGTTTCAAAAATGGAACATTGTGATACAAAGCCGTAAGGTGCCAATATGCCAAACCTCTCAAAAATGAACTTTCAGCTATTATTCTATTTCTGCTTTCGTTGCTTATAACTTTAGCATCTATTTTAATGATATTATCTAATACTTCATTAGCTCTGTTTATCACTGTATACCAAGCTTGAAAAGTATTTTCCACAATTTCTGTTTGTGGTGTCAATTTTCCTTGTTCTACATCTTGCAATCTATTACTTCTATCATTCATTGAGGCAACTTCACCAAGTGCATCGAACTGATAATATAAATTGCCATATAATGTGTTAGACTGCAGTGAAGAATACACTCCTGCTAAAGCGTCTACTGCATTTTTTTCACTTGTCCAATATTGGCTATCTTTTATGCTGCCAGGATTATCTCCTGATCTATCAAAATATTCATCAGAGCAGCCCATGAATGCCAATAATGATAATATGTAAATTACTTTTTTCATTTTTTTTAAAATTTAAAATTATACGAAAATATAATTTTTAGTTTTACCAATTTTTTTATTAATATTTAAATTAAAAACTTGCGTTCAAGCCCAAAGAAACTGTTTTCACTTGTGGGTAAGATGCATTTCTTATGTCAGATGCAAACTTCTCTGGATCTACATTTTCAAGGTCTGTAAATGTTAAAACATTTTGTGCATTGGCGTAAATTCTTAATTTGCTCAATTTCAATTTTGCTAGTGCTGTTTTAGGAAAAGAATAACCCACTTCAATGTTTTTTAATCTTAAATAAGAAGCGTCATCAATCCAAAAATCTGAAATTTCTGTATTCTGAGGTCCATCATTTTTCACGTCTGGCAAAGTAGCGTTCAAACTTCCTGGTTTCCAAACTGCATCTGTCGACCATTTTGGCCAGAAATTAACAGCTCTATCTCCAGTAGGTCTATTTCCATTTTCAAAATTATATACATAATTGCCTTTTACTCCTTGAAAAACTGCTGACAAATCAAACCCTTCGTAAGCAATTCTTGTTGAAAATCCATAAGAAAAGCCTGGGAAACTGTTACCTAAAATGGTTCTATCATTTGCATCAATAACTCCATCCTTATTTACATCTACAAAACGTATATGACCCAATTGGTTAGGCACATTTATAAGGCTTGGTTCATTTTTCATAATAGAATCCACAAGATGTATACCGTTAGTTTTATAGCCAAAAAAGCTATTTATAGGGTATCCTTCTTTGGTTATGTAAGCACCGTTTTCAGAAACAATCTCCTGCCCTGCCAATTTCTCTACACGATTGGTAACTTTAGAGATATTTGCACTGAAACTAAAGTTTACCTTTTTAAAATTTTCTTTATAAGTTGCTTCAATATCCCATCCTTTGTTGCTTACTTCTCCAGAGTTTTGATTTGGATTTTGTAATCCTCCAGAGCTAGGTGCATCTGGTAATCTCAACAAAATATCTTTTGTTTTTTTATTAAAATAATCAACACTCATGCTAAACTTATTTTTCAAAAAAGCTACATCTAAACCATAATTGATAGCTTCACTTTTTTCCCATGCTATTTGAGGATTTGATTTAGAAGACAAATAACTCGCATCTACAGTAGAGGTATATTTATTGTTGGTACTCAAATATTGATTTGTAGTAAAGTCACCTACTTTATCATTTCCTAATAAACCGTAAGATGCTCTTAATTTTAGGTTAGAAATAGTGCGACTATTAACCAAAAATTTCTCTTCGCTTATTCTCCATGCAGCTGAGTACGAAGGAAAGAGTTTGAATCGGGTATTAGAAAATCTTGATGATCTATCAGCTCTTAGGTTTGCTTCTAATAAATATTTATCGTTGTAAGAATAGTTTAATCTACCAAAATATGACTCCAAAAACCAGCTTTGACCTGATTTATCAACTAATCTATCAGAATTTTGTTCATTACCAAGCTTGATATCTTTACCATTAAATCCAGAAACAGCTATAATATCTTCTTCAGATTTGAATGAAATAGTTTCATGACCAGCTAAAGCAGTAAAATCATTTTTCTTGTTTAAATTAAAGTTATAAGTCACATAGTTTTGTATTTGCCATTGGTTACTAAATTCTGTTGTTACGTCCAATAAAGCTAAATTGTTAATGTTTTGACTTAAACCAGAAGCTACTCCTGATAAATTAGTAAAAGAATAGGTTGGTTTTATTCTGTTTTTTTCAGAATCAAATCTACTGTAAGTCAATAAATTACTAAAAACCAATCCTTTGATTGGCTCATACATCAAAAATCCTTGTAAATTTTTGCTTTCAACATTAGTTTTTGAAGTACCTACTAAAGGGTCTGTCATTAAAAGTGGATTTTTGAATTTCAAAAATGCGTCTTCAATACCCAGCAAACCTTTTGCTTCAAATTCAACGGCATAATTTCCATTACTATATTTTACTGGCACTAAAGATGGAGCTTTTGCAATTGCTTCCATTATAGCATTTACGTTTTCGTAAGGCTCATTTACATTTTTGATATACATCCAGCTATTGAAACCAGTTTTGATTTTTTTAGACAAATCATATTTCAAATTCAAACGAGCATTGATACGGTCACTACTGGTATTTTTCATGATACCTTGCTGATTTTGATAGCCAAAATTTGCTTGTAATGACAATTTATTGTGATCGTATCTGAAATTCAAATTGTGGTTATTGAGAGGTGCTACTCTAAAAACTTGATCGTACCATTTGGTATTTGACAAACTGTCTTTGTACATTCCAGAATTTATCAATTGTAAATATCTATCTCTAGTAGGAATAATTGCTGGATTTTTGGTTATAGAATTGGGATCTGTTAAACCTCTAACATCTAAGTTCAGATTTAGCCATTCGCTAGAATTAACAAATTCAGGCAAAAGTGTAGCTTGCTGAAAACCATAATAATTATTAAAGTCTACTTTGATTTTTTGACCTTTGTTAGATCTGTCAGTTGTAATTAATATTACACCATTAGCACTTCGTGAACCGTAAATAGCTGCCGAAGCAGCGTCTTTCAATACGGTTACGTTTTCAATTTCTGATGGCGATAAATTACTGAGAGCTGAAGTACTTGCCTGAAAACCATCAATAACAATTAGTGGAGATGCGTTTCCCAAAGTACTGATCCCTCTGATATTTATGGTAGGTTCGTCGTTACCTGGCTGACCACTTGGCTGAATAATAGTAAGACCTGGCACTTGCCCTTGCAATGCCGTAATCATATTAGTAACTGGATAATTCTGAATATCTCTTGCCGAAATCGTAGACACCGAACCCGTTAAGTTTACTTTTTTCTGTGTACCATAGGCAACTACTACCACTTCTTCAACTGAAGCCTCAGACTTTGAAAGCTGAATATTAATGTTTGAACGATTTGCAACAACCTCTTCTTTGGTTATAAACCCTATGTAAGATACAATCAATGTAGCATTACTGGCTGCATAAATTTTAAAATCTCCATTTTCGTTGGTTACAACACCGTCTTTGCTGTTTTTTACTTTAATGGTAACCCCTATCAGAGGCTCATAGTCTTCATCTACAATTTTGCCCGTTATTGCTAATTTTTGAGCTGTAGAAAAAAATGAAGCACACATTAATAATATTAATGGTACAAGAAAAAGTTTGTTTTTCATAAAATGTAAACTTTTGATTAAAAAATTAGAATAATACTATTTAATGTAAAATATAGAACTTTTGATAAATTAAAAATAGCATTTCAATTAGTTTCTTTAGCAACAATTTCAATGCCAAACCTTTAAATTATACAAAAATAAACACTAAAAATATGATTATTCATATGAAATATATTTTCATGAAATTTACTGACAAAACATACAAAATAAAAAAAATACAATTTATGAAATTTCAATATGAAATTTAAAATGAAAAAATATAAATTGATATCACAAAAATTACATTTCATTAGATACAAACAAAAAGAGGGCTTAGAATCAACTAAGCCCTCTTTCAAGAATTACTTTTATTTATTTTTTTACTTTAAAGTTACTTTACGGACGATTTTCAGACCTTTTTCGTCTTCAAACTCTATCAAGTAATTTCCTGAACCTAATACACTCAAATCAAAGGTCAATTTATTTAATCCTTTGTTTACTTTAAGTATTCCACAAAAAATAAACGCTAGAGTTATCGTTTAGATATTTCTACATATTCTCTTTCGGTGGCTCCTACATATACTTGACGTGGGCGACCTATCGGCTCTTTGTTAGTCTTCATTTCTTTCCATTGAGCTATCCAGCCTGGCAAACGTCCTATTGCAAACATTACAGTAAACATATCAGTTGGAATACCCAAAGCACGATATATAATGCCTGAATAAAAATCTACATTAGGATATAGCTTTCTAGCAACGAAATACTCATCGCTCAAAGCTGCAGCTTCCAATTCGGCTGCTATTTTCAAAACTGGATCGTTTATTCCTAATTTAGTCAATACTTCATCTGCTGCTTTTTTGATTATTTTTGCTCGTGGATCAAAGTTTTTATAAACACGGTGACCAAATCCCATCAATCTAAAACCTGAAGTTTTGTCTTTAGCCATAGCAATATATTTGGCTGTATCTCCCCCATCTGCTTTGATGGCTTCAAGCATTTCTATCACTTCCTGATTAGCACCGCCATGTAAAGGACCCGACAGAGCATTTATACCCGCAGAAATTGAGGCAAAAAGACTTGCATGTGAAGAACCCACCAAACGTACTGTTGAAGTCGAACAATTTTGCTCGTGATCTGCATGCAAAATCAACAATTTGTTCAAAGCTGCAGATACTACTGGATCTACTTTATATGATGCTACAGGCAAAGCAAACATCATATTCAAAAAGTTGGAACAATAATCTAAAGCATTGGTTGGATAATTTACAGGATGACCTTGCGATTTTTTGTAAGACCAAGTAGCCATAGATGGCATTTTAGCCATCAACCTTATTATATTTAATTCATCGTCTCCTTCATTATTACTTGAATAAAAAGCAGACATCGAACATATCATCGAAGACAATACCACCATAGGATGGGCAGTTACAGGAAAACCTTCAAAAATCTTACGCATATCTTCGTTCACAATAGTGTGATCTTTGATAGCATTTTCAAAACCAAGTAACTCATTTTGTGTAGGCAACTCACCATAAATCAACAAATACGCCACTTCCAAAAAAGTAGCTTTCTCTGCCAATTCTTCTATTGAGTAACCTCTGTATCTCAATATTCCTAATTCGCCATCCAAAAATGTAATGGCACTTTTGGTAGCTCCAGTATTTTTATACCCCGAATCTATAGTGATGAAACTTGTTTCATCACGAAGTTTAGCAATGTCTATTGCCGACTCATTTTCGGTTCCTGTAATTACTGGAAATTGAAATTTTTTATCTCCTAAAGATAGTTCTGCAAAATTTACCATAACCTATATATTATTTGGCTTAATCGAATTATGTATTAATAATATTTGTATTTACGAAAATAGCACAAAATGAATTCATTTTTAGCACTTACATTGAATTCTTCAGTAAATTAAATTAATTATAAAAAAAATACTAGCAAATCTTTGTTATTAAACATTGGAACGCCAATGCTTTTATTCATGATATAACATATCTACAGTTATACTTGCAGCTAGTATCATTTGTCTTATTTTATCGTTACTTGCAACAGTTGGTTCTATGTTTATAATATAATTATCTGCCGAAGTAAAAAGTTCTTTACCTAGCCCCATCCATTTCTTAGTAATAAGACCCAATTTACCACTAGCATCTGAAAAAGTATATTCAAAACTAATCCATTTCCCTTCTACTTTGCAAAGAGATTGCTCTTGCTGATCCAAAACATCAAATTTACCTTTTAAAGAAAAAAACTTTTGCTTAAACGAGCCAATATGTATTTCATTGTCATCATAAACCTTTACAGTAGAAGTAAAATAAGATACGTTTTTACTCAACCTAAGTACAGGCCTACCCAACTTATCGTTGATAACTACTTCAAAAGGTGTCATCCTTTTATATTTTGTAAACCTAAACAGCTTAGTAAAAAAACCTAAATTAGGCTCTCGGCACTCCATTAAAAGCTCGTTGGTTCCTGGATCATATACGTTATAAGCGTTTGCAGCTTTAAAAATCCCTACGTGTTCTTTTATCAAAAAAAGATTTTTGTTTAAAATATTATTCATTTAATCAAATTTATATATTAAATATGTCATAAAACTACCTTTATCAAAAGATAGATGCAATAAAAATAAGATTTATAAAAAGTTATAATATTGTTTTAAAATTAAATTTTTTACATTAAAATAAATACAAATGAATTAAAATCAATTAACAATTTCAAAGCTGTTTAAAAGAAAAAATTACAATTAAATAGGCGTACAAAAAATAAATAGTATTAAATTGAAAAAAAATAAAATCAAAATAAAATATGAACAAATCAGAAAATACAACGGGCTTGATTTTAATAATTATTGGCGTGCTATTTTTAATAAATAACTTTTCTGAAATTGAATTTTCAAAATATTGGCCCGTAATACTTATTGTTATTGGTGTTTACAAAATTTACAAAAGCAACGAAAATAACAGTCAACAGTAAAAAATTAATTATTTGCTAAATTCAAAGGCAACTCTTTAATTTTTCCAACATCATTCCAACAATTTTCAAACTAGCAAATAAATGAAAAATGCAAATTTATTTTCGGGCATTTTGCTCTTGGTAGTAGGCTTTTTGTTTTTGGGCTTACAACTAGATTGGTTTCAAATTAGTTGGTATGCTATCTTAAAATACTGGCCAGTGCTTTTGATAATTTTAGGATTACTCATGTTTTTTGGAAAATCTGACAAAACTTCAACCTTATTAATCGTAATATTAATGGCAATAGCCATACCTTTATCTTTGAGCTACAAAGTAAAAAATACAGTTTCTGACAAATTAACTCAAATAGAAAAAAACATTACAAACAAAGGGTTCGACATCAATATAGATACTGACGATCAAACGGCATCAAACTATCAAACTTTAGAATACCCTTTAGAAAATAATACCACAACCTCTAAGCTAGAAATAGAAGGTGGTGCTTCACAAATGACAATAAATGGAGAAACTAACCAACTAATTACCACAAAATATCTATTAAACAATAAAAAAATAAACGCTACGAAAACTATTTCGGAAGATGGGGCAAAAATAAAACTAAGCCTTGACGACAAAAATGCAGACAACAACAATATAGATTTTGGGGATAAAGTAAATATTTCACTGCACCCAAATATAAACTGGGAACTTGATGTAGACTTTGGAGCAGGAACGATAGATTATAATTTCAGTAATATAAAACTCAAAAACCTTAAACTTGACATAGGAGCTGCAACTAGCAACATAACCATAGGCGAGAAGCAAAAACAATCAACAATAGAAATCAACACAGGGCTATCAAAGATTGCCTTAAATATTCCCAAAAATTCTGGATGCAAAGTTGAGCAAATAACAGCTTTGAATGATAGTGAACTCAAAGATTTTGTAAAAGTTGGCAATCATTGGGAAACCCAAAACTACAAAAACGCAAGTAATAAAATTGACATTCGCTACCAAGGAGGTTTAGCAAAATTTAAAATAAACAGAATATAAAAAGATTTAAAATCAAGTAATTGAGTTTTATATTGTTTGAAAAGATAGAATAATCTGATACCTTTGAAAAATGTAAAACATCAATAAAACATTGATAAAACTGTACGATACTCACAAATAAGTATCGGTAAAATAAACGAAGAAATGGCTATTACAGAAAACGAAAATTTTGCGTCGGTTCCAAATGGAATAATCTCAGAAAACACAACAAGTGCTACTATAGAAGAAAACACTTCTATTACTACCGAAAACATCACTGAAAGCTCAGCTGAACAAATCATCGATAACAGCATAGTTACAAACATCGAAGAAACAAACAGCCATACCGAAACTGAAGTTTCAAAATCAGATGCAGGAATAGATGAGCAAGCAAAAGATTTATCTGAGCTAGTTTCTGAACATGAACCAATTGTAGAGAATATAGACTTCGAAAGTCTATCACGTGAAGAGCTCGCAAACTATACAGAAAAACTTTTGTTTCAAACCAAAGAAAATATTTCGGTAGCCAGTCTTAGACATTCAGAAGACACATTAAAAGTAATAAAACCAATTTTTGAAAAATTCAAAGCTACTTTATACCAAGAATCACTTGGTGTCTTTAAAGCAAGCAACGAAGATTCTGAAGAAGGATTTGAATTCAAACACGATACCACAACTCAAAAGTTTGACCAAAACTTCAAAGCATTAAAACAACTGAGGTCAGAATACTTTTTGTCTATAGAAAAAGAAAAAGACAAAAATCTATCTGAAAAAACAGACATACTTAATAGATTAAGGTTATTATTAGAAAAAGAAAATAGCAACAACCAAGTAGCCATAAAAGAAGGCCTAGCCGAATTTAAAAAAATACAAGAAGACTGGAAAAATGCTGGCAACATCAATTCGCCACATAACGCAACACTTTGGCAAACATTCCATGCTTTAGTGAATAGATTCCACAGTAATAGAAGTATATATTATGAATTGTTGGACCTTGACCGTAAACGCAATCTTCAACACAAAATTGAACTTTGCAAAAAAATAGAAAAAATAGCAGAAGCCACAGAAATAGAGCCAATTACAAGCAAACAACTCAACGACGCTGCGGCATATTTTGAAGAATACAAACATATAGGACCTGCACCAAAAGAAGAAAACGAATTAGTTTGGCAACGAGTAAAAGAAACCATTGATATACTTTACAACAAACGTAGAGCTCAAATAGAAAGTGGCAAAGCCGAAGCAGAGCAAGTGCTTTTACTAAAAACAGAAATTGCTAAAATGGTAGAACCATTCTTGCAGTTCAACTCAGACTCTATCAACGAATGGAACGAAAGAACCAAAGTATTGCAAGAACTTCAAGAACAATGGAATAATGTAAAAGGTGCTATGCCTAGAGAAAAAGGCAAAGAACTGAGCGATACTTTCTGGGGAAATATCAAAATATTTTTCAAAAACAAAGGCGATTTTTTCAAAAAATTAGAAGCAAAAAGAGACAATAATTTAGTATCTAAAAAAGCCATAATTGAAAAAATTGAAACGTATTTGAGCAATAATGATACAACTCCTGACGCTACAAACACGGTTATTCAACTTCAAAAAGACTTCAGAACGATAGGTCATGTGCCTGAGAAATACAAAGAAAGCATCTATGAACATTTCAAAAAAGTATGCGACCAATTTTTCGACGCCAAACGCAATCAAAGTTCTGAGCAAGAAAAAGAATACGAGCAAAATCTGATAGCAAAAAATAATTTATTAGCAGAAATTGTAAGTGAAGCCAAAACCGGAGCAAATCTTGATAAACTAGCAGGCTTCAAAACCAAATGGAATGCCATAGGTTTTGTACCAAGAAAAAACATGCAAGAGCTCAATAAAAAATACATAGACACTATCAATCAATATGTAGGTTCTATAGCTACATTAAGTGGCAAAGAAATTGAGCAACTTCACTTTAAAAACGAAATAGATGCCTTAAAAGGTGGTCTAGGCAATAGTAAAGACTTTGTAAGAAAAGAAAGTGATGCACAAAAGAAAATACAATTTCTAGAAAGTGAAATTGCCCTTTGGGAAAACAACTTAGAATTTTTCTCAAAATCTAAAAATGCAGACAAACTAAAAGAAGAATTTAATACAAAAATAAAGAAAGCTAAAGCTGAGATTGAACAACTCAAAAAGCAAATTAAAATGATTAAAGAAATAGAAAAATAATTTTCAATTTCTTTAAAATGCAATTATTTAAAGATGAGACACTTAACTTTAATCAGTTTTAAATCTTAAAAATAATTGCATTTTTCTTTTCAAAAAGTTTGTTTAGAAAAAAAATAGCCCTAATTTTGTATCACAATAGCAAAACAACCAGCAATTGTAATTATAAAAGCCTTCTTAGCTCAGCTGGTAGAGCAACTGACTTGTAATCAGTAGGTCATTGGTTCGATCCCGATAGAAGGCTCAAAAAAGCTTAACAAATAAAATTGTTAAGCTTTTTTTTTATGATTAAAAAAAAACAATTACACTATTCAGATCTCTTGTTAAATAGTACCATAATTAAACATTTAACACATACTGAAAAAAACCATGCTTTTTAATTCCGTTACATTTATTATATTCATGATGGTAGTATTCCCAATTTACTGGGCTATTCCATCTAAAAAGCTTCCAATACAAAACTTTTTTTTACTTATCGCTAGCTATTTTTTCTACGCATGCTGGAATTGGGAATTCTTATCATTATTGGTATTTTCTACTTTTCTTGATTATTATTCTGGAATAAAAATACATACTTCTAAACAACATACTAAAAGAAAATATTGGCTCATTGCTAGCATTGTGATTAACTTGAGCATTTTAGGTGTTTTCAAATATTTTAATTTTTTTATAGAATCTTTTTCAGAAGCTTTTTCTTTAATAGGAATAAAAACCAACATTTATACTTTAAATCTAATTTTACCAATCGGTATTTCATTTTATACTTTTCATGGAATTTCATATGTTATTGATATATACAAAAGTAAAATCACACCTGAACGAAACTTTATCAACTATGGGGTTTTTGTAAGTTTTTTCCCATTGTTGGTTGCTGGTCCAATAGAAAGAGCTTCACATTTACTCCCTCAAATAGTAAAGCCACGAGTATTTAACTATGAAAAAGCAGTAAACGGACTAAAACAAATACTTTGGGGTTTATTTAAAAAAATTGTCATTGCCGATCAATGTGCCGAGCAGGTAGATTTAATTTTCAATAACTCTGCCAATCATTCTGGAAGTACTTTATTTATTGGAGCTTTATACTTTTCATTTCAAATTTATGGCGATTTTTCTGGTTATTCAGACATAGCTTTGGGTGTCGCAAGACTTTTAGGAATAGACCTTATCCGCAATTTTTCATTTCCCTATTTTTCTAGAGATGTAGCCGAATTTTGGAGAAGATGGCACATCTCACTTTCTAGTTGGTTTAGAGACTATTTATATATACCGCTAGGTGGTAGTAAAGTTGATACAGTAACAAAAATTCGCAATGTATTTATCATTTTTCTTATAAGCGGATTATGGCATGGAGCTAAATGGACTTTCATTGTGTGGGGGCTACTCAACGCTATGCTTATTATTCCTTCTTTT
>JAGNSI010000189.1 GCA_017988135.1 Pseudarcicella sp. | reverse complement strand
GGCATAGAGGGTGTATTATCGTTAGTAAAATTACTGTCTCTGTAGAATGACCCACTTGCAGATATTTCTGTTTGCAAATTGGCAATATTGGCTCAAATGTAGAAACTATTTTTGATTTTGTAAACATTTTTCAATTTTATTTTTATTTCATTACAATTTAATAGCAATTTTATTACACAAACATCTTCTGCAACAAGCCTTTTTTCCACACTTGGGTTTGTTGTATTTGGGTTTCGGTATGGTTTATTTTTTCATCTAGGGATGATAGAAAAGTGGCGATTTTGGTTTGTTCGGGGAGGGAAGGAATTGAAATTTTCATTCTTACCAAACTTTCATAACTTAACGTATTTCTAACACTGCCTTCAAATGAATTATTCATTTGCATTTGAAATTCTTCTATTGAAAACCAATTTAATAAAAACTCATCTGTTAAACATATTTGATTTGCTCTAAAAGAAATGTATAAAGGACTAATTGTAGAAATTTCATCATCAAATTTATATGCTAATGAACCAACATCTATACGAGAAGGATTATATGCAAAATGACCTTTTTCAATAACATAATAATTTGAAGTGTCTTTACTTGCAACTCTTCTATCTTCAAACATTTCATCTTGATTAATAAATCCGTATTTATTACTTACACTTTGAACTAATGTGTATTTTTGATTTTTATTTTTAGTTGAATTTTTAATTAAAACCTCTCCCAACTTCTTCACTTCCCACTCTGGAAACTCCTCTCCATTATCTTGTCTGAATTTGGATTTATTGGATTTAATGATTGCAGGATTATTTTCTTTCTCACTTTTAATCCTATCATCCTCTAATCCTTCTAATCCTAATTCAGACGGTGTGAAAAGTTGTTGCATCACCCCTTTTTTGTATTGCTGTAATTTTTCTTTTTTGGTTTTGAGGGCTTGTATTTTGGCATCTATGGCAGTGAAAAATTCGGCTATTTTGGTTTGTTCAGGTAGGGTGGGGAAAGAAATAGAAAGAGTAGATAATTGACTTGAATATAAATGGACAACAGAAATACCTTGAGCTAAATTTGCAATTTCTTGTTTCTTTGAACTATTCAAACAATAGGATAGAAAAACACCGTTATTGCTTGTTTTGATAATATTCAAATCTCCACCTAATGCAACACCGCTTCTTAAAACACAAGAAGCAGTTGCTATATCAATTTGAGTTTCGCCCGAAGCAGGAATAATTACATCATTTGCTTCACTAAATACCAAATGTTTATATTCAATATTAGTTCTTGATTTTACCTCATTTATTGTTTCGCCATAAACTGTATAAAGTTCGCCATATCTAATACATTGTGTTTTTCCATCATCTATAATATCAGCTTTTGAAATCCCCTTGCCTTTTGAAAATTCTGCCACTTCTCCGAGTTTCTTCTTTTCCCATTCGCCATTAAATTCAGGAAAACGCAGGGTGGGTATGTTTGTTTGCTTGCTCATTTGTCTGAATTAGGATTTATTGGATTATTTGATTTTAGGATTTTTTCTTCGGATGTAATCCTATCATCCTTTAATCTGTTTAATCCTAATTCTGACTTATATGCCTTATTGTCAGGGTGTGTCAGATTATATACTCGTTTAAACTCTAAACTTTTTGCCCCAAAATTTATCAATAAACCTATTGGTAAATTATATGCTTGACAATAATTCATTGCTTGAGCTAAATGCACATCCTCCAGTTTTATGAGTGCCTTTAATTCTAACATAATATTCTCTTCTACAAAAAAATCTACTCGTCTTGTTCCAATATCTATGCCTTCGTAAAAAATGGTCATTTCCATTTCTCTTTGAAAGCCTAAGCCTTGTTTTTCCATTTCAATAGCCAATGCTCTTTGGTAAATAACTTCTTGAAATCCATTACCAAGAGTAGAATGTACTTTCATCGCACAGCCTATAATTTTATGTGTTATTTCTTCGTATTTCATAATCCTACTATCTTTTAATCCTAAAAATCATAATTCAGACAATTAAAAAGGAGTTGCAATACCTAATTCTTTACAAAAACTTGCAATGGTTTCATCGGTACTTTTCATTTCCATATCCAAAGTTTTTAGTTCTTTGGCAATGGCTTCAATATCTATACTTTCTTCGGCTTCAAAAGTATCTACATATCTTGGTATGTTTAGGTTGTAATCGTTATTGGCAATTTCTGCAAGGCTGGCTTTTTTGCTGTACTTTTCGGTTTCTGTTCTTTCTCTGTAATGCGTAATTATTTTATCGATATGCTCATTGCGTAAAATGTTTTGTGTTTTTACTTTTTCAAAATCATTACTAGCATCTATAAACAAAACATCGTTAGGGTTTTCTCTACATTTTTTGAAAACCATAATGCAAGTAGGTATGCTGGTATTATAAAAAATATTTGATGGCAAACCAATTACAGCATCTAAATAATTACGGTCTTCTATCAAATATTTACGAATGTGCTGTTCGGCTCCACCACGAAACAATGCACCATGAGGTAGTACAATTGCCATAGTTCCATTTTCTGCCAAATGGTATATCATGTGGCAAACAAAAGCAAAGTCTGCTTTGCTACTTGGTGCAAGTCTTCCATATTGGCTAAATCGGTCATCGCTGGTAAACAATGGGTTTGCGCTCCATGATTGTGAAAATGGAGGATTAGCAACTATTGCTTCAAACTTTTTTTCTAAATGTTGAGGATGTTCTAAGGTATCGTCTTGTTTTATATCAAATTGTCTATAATGTATGCCATGCAAAATCATATTCATACGAGCCAAATTGTAGGTTGTACGAATAAATTCCTGACCGTAAAAATCATTCACATTAGCTTCTTTGGCTACACGTAGCAATAACGAACCGCTTCCACAAGTAGGGTCATAAACAGATTTTAGTTTTTGTTTTCCAGTGGTTACAATTTTGGCAAGTATTTTACTAACCTCTTGTGGGGTATAAAATTCGCCTGCTTTTTTGCCTGCACCACTTGCAAATTGCCCTATCAAATATTCGTAGGCGTCGCCAAGAACATCCAGTTCAGCATGGTCAAGTTTAAAATCTATTTTATCTAAATGACTTAATATTTTTGCTAGAATTGCATTTCTCGCTTCAGGTGTTTTTCCCAATTTGGTACTATTCAACTCCAAGTCTTCAAAGAGATTTTCATAATCCGCTTCGCTTTCTGTACCCATTGTACTGAGCTGGATATTCAAAAGAATTTTTTGCAAATCTTGAATAATAAAACCTGTTTTACTTTCGTCAAATCGGAAATTGGAATCATCATTATTCCCGATTCCTTTTTTTGCAATTTCGGCAAAAAGTTCTTCGGGTTTTAGGAAGTAACCCAATTTTTCTAATGCTTCTTCTTGTATGGCATTTAGGTAGTCTTGGCTGTCTTTGAGTTTTGGGTTAATGTCACGGAATTTTATTTTGTCTTGCTTTAAGATTCCATTGGCAAAAATCTCCATTTTCTCACTCAAATATTTGTAGAAAATAAAGCCTAAAATATAGTCACGAAATTCGTCAGCATTCATTTTGCCACGAAGTGTGTTGGCTATGTTCCAAAGCTGTTGTTCTAATATTCGTTTTTGGTCTTCACTCATGTATGATTAAAGTTAATTTGAGTTGCAAATTTACATTTTTAAAAATGTCTGGTCTGCAACAATGTTATTTCTAAAGGTATTTCGGCAGATTTAGAAAAATATATTACGCACAAAATCACGATTCCTGCTTTTGGGAAAGCAGAGTCTCTGAATGTAGGTGTGGCAACGGCGATCATTTGTGATAATTTTAAACGTTGCTCTAGCTAGTTTAGTTTTACTATTCCGACAAAAGTAGGTCTATATCCAGCATCAATTGTTCTACTTTTTTTGGCTCTGTGCCATCGTAAATACCTCTTATTCTTAATTTTGTATCTACCAGTACAAAGCCACCGCTGTGTACGATTCCACCGGGCTGACTTGGATCGTCTACTGCAGAAACCATGTAACTTTTTTGACCAATTTTATAAATGTCCTCTT
>JAGNSI010000188.1 GCA_017988135.1 Pseudarcicella sp. | reverse complement strand
CGATTTGAAATAAAACAAAATATTAAAAATTGATATTTAAATTTGTAAAGCAAAGGCGATTTGAAATAAAACAAAATATTAAAAATTGATATTTAAATTTGTAAAGCAAAGGCGATTTGAAATAAAACAAAATATTAAAAATTGATATTTAAATTTGTAAAGCAAAGGCGATTTGAAATAAAATCGCCTTTGCTTTTGTTTTTTAATATCTGTTGTGTTTTTTTTATAACGAATATTTGAATAATTTTCTCGCACTAATGTTATTCTCTTCCAAAAAATAGTAAATTTGAAAATGATACTAATAACAGGAATCAATGGATTGGTAGGTAGTTTTGTAGCGAAGCATTTCATAGATAAGGGCTTTAAGGTTGCTGGTTTAATAAGACCCAAAGCAGATTTATCACTTCTGAAAGAATACAAAGATCAAATAACATGGATTGAAGGAGATGTATTAGATGTCATGTCTTTAGAGCATGCTTTTACAGGAATCAATACCGTAATTCATTGTGCTGCAGTAGTTTCTTTTGTACCTAAAGACAGGCATTTGATGTACAAAGTAAACGTGGAAGGCACCGCCAATGTAGTAAATGAATGCTTAGTACAAAATATAAAAAAACTAGTATTTGTAAGTTCAGTGGCGGCGTTGGGTAAAAAAGAAAACCCATCACTAGACAACAAAGGCTTTGAAATTTATAACGAAGATGCCAAATGGGAAGAATCTCCCAATAACTCTAATTATGCTAAAACAAAATACTTGGCAGAAATGGAGGTTTGGAGAGGAGTTGCGGAAGGTCTCACGGCTAATGTTGTAAATCCATCGGTAATATTAGGTGAAGGCGACTGGGGAAAATCTAGCACTCAGTTGTTTAAATATGTATATGACGAGAAAAAGTTTTATACAAAAGGTAGCATAAATTATGTAGACGCAAAAGACGTTGCACGTGCTATTTTTGAATTATCACAGTCTGAAATAAAAGGCGAACGTTTTATTCTCAATGCTGGAAATATGCCTTATAAAGACTTTTTTGACATCATTGCTCAAAAATTCAACAAAAAAAGTCCTGATATTGCGGTGGGAAATTTGGTTAGTCAAATTGCATGGCGTTTAGAAGCTTTAAAATGTTTTTTTACTCAAAAAAAACCACTTATTACCAAAGAAACAGCAGCGTCTGCAAATAGTAATATTTTTTACGATAACCAAAAAATATCAGAGCGTATATCTTTTACATTCAGCAACTTAGAAGATACAATAGGCAGAGTTTGTGATGGTTTATTAAAAATTAAAAATCAAGCATGATTTTTGAGAATTGTTTATAACAATTACTACATATAAGAAATATAATTTATAATTTTTTCAATAATTCAGATTTGCATGGAACATGATTTTGACGACAATATAGACGAAGTTTTACAGTTTGTAGAGCAGTTCGAAAAAATGTTGGACCAAGGTGAGCATGTTTTTTTAGATCAAGAAGCCTACGCACAAGTTTCTGAATATTATATCAATCAAAAAGAATTTAAAAAAGCTAAAAAAGCCTGTAATTTAGGTTTGTCGCTTTACCCCTACTCAAATGAACTGATGCTCGCCCAAGCTATGTTACTTTGCTTGGAAAAAAAGTTTAAAGAAGCGTTAGAAATAATAGATAAATCTTTGGCTTTTAATCCCAACGACATAGATATGATCTATGCCAAAGCCAATGCACTCAATGCCTCAGGGCAATACGAAAAGGCCGTAGATTTACTGAAAGAGTGCCTTGAAAATCCATCTTATAATTTAGCTGAAGTACATTTTCAAATAGCTCATGTACACCATAAATCAGAAAAATTTTCAGAAGCAATTTTAAGTTACAAAAAGGCAATAAAATTAGGTTGTTTTGACGAAGAAATCCTGTTTTCGTTATGCGGTTGCCTCGAGGAAGCCGAAAGAATAGTTGAAGCAATACCCTATTACGAAGAGCATATCAATCTAAACCCAAACTCTTTTTATTCGTGGTACAATTTGGGATGTACTTTTTACAAGCTAGAAAGAATGGAAGAAGCAGCCAATGCTTTTGAATATACCATTATCATAAAACCAGACTTTTCTACTGCCCACTTTATGCTGGGCGACGTATATGCCAATTTAGGCGATTTTCAACGCTCAGAGGAAAACTATAACCTATGTTTGAATACCGACCAAGTATCAGCAGACCTTTATTATTGTTTGGCAGTATCGCAAGAAAATCAAGATAAATTTGAAGAAGCCATCGTAAACTATAAAGAATCTATTAAGCTAGATGCCGATTGTTCGGATGCTTTCTTCGGGATAGGCGTTTGTATGTACGAGTTAGAAAGAAGCTTCGACGCTATACATTATATCAAAAAAGCCATAGAATTGGATGATACTATGCCGATATATTGGTTGGCATTGGCTGATGCAGAGGCTTTTATTGGCAATAATATTTCTGCAAACGAAGCTTATCAGCATACCACTGATAATGACCCTGCGTGTATGGAAGCTTGGATAAAATGGGGTAATTTTCACTATAATTTAGAAGAATACAATCTGGCTGCCAGCAAAATGATTACTGCAATGGAGGAGCTACCACAAGTTGCTGATTTTTATTACAGAGCGGCTATTTATTTAATAAAAGCAAATAATTTCAAAGACGCATTCTTTTATTTAGAAACAGGTTTAATCTTAGATTTTGACAAACATGAAATTATGTACGAATACTTCAAAAGTGTTGAAAGTCAGAAACTTATTTTCAAATTGGTAGATCGTTTCAAAACCGAAAAAGGTATATAGTTTGAGGAATTTCCAAGATTTAAGGTAAATTTTCAACCAAATATTCGGTTCTATTATAGCCAGCAAATACACCAAAGCCTCCTTTTACATTTGAAAAATGTCGTACAGGTTCTGCAAAAGGATTTTCATTATTTCTTTCAATATCTTCTATTGACCGATGATAATTTGCATAATTTTCGTCGGTATGGCAAATTACTATTTTCTGATAATTAGTACTTTCATACTTCCCATTACTGAAGGTCGATTTCTCGCTCAATAACCAGGATTTTGGAGTACTTAGCTGATTATTTTTACTAACATCGTCATTTAACCTCTTCGCCTGTAATTTGTAGATTTTTTTTCCCTTCATAAACCAATTCTGTGTATTTCAACAGAAATACTGTGTAATAGTTTTTCTGTTTAGAGATATCGTTCCAACTGATAAAATACTCCGAATGGTTTCCCAAGAAAATATCGTCTTTTTGAATTTTAAAATACTCAAATCCTTTATTACCAATACTTTCAGGAATAGTGCATGTTGCCGTAATTTCATCACCTTCTGGTGTGCTAAGCTTTAAAAAATATTTTTTGCCCGTTTCTACTGAAAAGTTTTTTTGAGATGCTTTGTAATTCTGAAAGGCTTTATCGTATTTCAAAACTATTTGCTGGTTCATTTCGTTTAAAATCACCACATTTGCATTTTCTACTGTTGCATTGATGGCATTTGAGCCCACACCTATTGTAGGGTTTGTTCGCCAAATTTTAACTGTAATAATACTATCTTGTGGACACAGAAATGCTTCTACTGAAGGAGTTTTTACAGACAAAACAGGTCTGTTTTCTATCACAGAAAATTCTTCACAAGCATACAAACTGACTGTTAAAAATAAGAATATGTAAATGAAATGTTTCACGTTATTAAAATTTGAAATGATAACTCACCGAAGGTACCACAGGAAACAATCCTTGTCTATATAAGTGGTACTCCGAAGAACCATACGATAGTGGTCTACTTTCATAAAAAAAAGGATTTACTCTATTGTAAGCATTGTAAGCACTCAGCTCGCATGTACGCTCGTATTTTTTCTTTTTTTTGTAAAATCTAAAACCAATATCCAATCTATGATAGGCTGCCGCTCGGAAATTAATTTGCTGGCTAAGCTCATCTACTTTGACACCTCTATTGCCAAAAGTATCATAAAATGAGTGCTTGGAGGCATAGTGGCTTCCTAAGGGAATAGTAATATTGTTGCCTGTGCCGTAAACCCATGTAAGAGAAAATGTAGTTTTTGG
>JAGNSI010000071.1 GCA_017988135.1 Pseudarcicella sp. | reverse complement strand
TTCTTAATAAACAAGATAAATTTTAATCTTTTTTTACTCCTACTTTCAACTTAAATTTCCGAGCTTTTTCGGAGTGCAAAGGTAAATGTTTATTCTTATTAAACAAGATAAATTTTAATCTTTTTTTTACTCCTATTTCCAAATTGAATTTCCGAGCTTTTTCGGAGTGCAAAGGTAGGGAGATTTTTAACATTAATACAACAAAATGAAGTGTTTTTTGATGAAAATTTACAATGTACTGATAATGAAAATTTTATTACAAACAAAAAAAACACCTTAGTGGAAATTTGATTCTAGCACTAAGGTGTTTTTCATTTAAATCTAAAGACGACTGATTAATTTGTTGGTTTTGCAATTTCTACATTCACCTTTTTACCTTTTATAGAGGCTCCTTCCATTCTATTCATAACTGTTGTTGCATATTCTTTAGGCACATCTACGAAAGTGTATTTGTCAAATATATTTATTTGCCCTAAAGTATTACCTGGTATTCCTGTTTCTCCAGCAAAAGCACCTACAATATTTGCTGGTGATATTTTTTCATCAAATCCAATATTTACAAACATCCTTACCATGTTTGCATCTGAACGGTATGGCTTTCCTGCTTTATCTGAACGTTGTTGTGTTCTAGATGGATCTTCGCTTCTTGTAAATCTTGAATTTTCTCTTGGTGCATTCTCTCTTGAATTGAATCTTGAGTTTGAAGATGTTCTACTATCGTTTCTATCTCCTCTTTCGAATCTACTTGTTGATTCATTTCTTCTTCCGAAGTCTCTTGATGACCCACCGTCTCTTTTAAACCTATCGTTCCCTCCTCTCTCAAAACCTCTATCGTTTCCAGACCTTCTATTCATACGGTCTGCTTCTCCATCTAGGTTTTCGTCAGAGAATTCGTTTTTAACTACTCCCATTGTCATTTTGACTAAAGCAGCTATTATATTTTCTGTAGATAAGCCTGCGTGAGTTAATGCTGGGTATACATCAGCAAATACGTCAAGGTTTCCTTCTTGTATAGCAGATTGTACTCTTTCTATAAACATTCCTTTTTTCACTCCTACTACATCACTAAATGTAGGGATTACACCTTTTTCAATTTTTACTTTGGTGTAATTCATGATATCTCTCAATCTATTTCTTTCAGCTCCTACAACTAATGTGAAAGCTTTTCCTGATTTTCCTGCTCTGCCTGTTCTACCAATTCTGTGTACGTAATATTCTTCGTCTAATGGAATGTCATAATTAAAAACTGCATCTACATTATTTACGTCAATCCCTCTTGCTGCTACGTCTGTTGCTACTAATATAGAAACTACACCTGATCTAAATTTAGACATTACGTTGTTTCTTTGCGTTTGTCTTAAATCTCCGTGTAATCCTTCGGCAGTATACCCTCTAATAAGTAATTCTTCTACTACTTCGTCTACCTTTTTCTTTTGATTACAAAATACTAATGCCAATTTTACGCCATGCAAATCCATTAACCTAGACATTACTTCTAATTTTGCTCTTCCTTTTACGTCAAAATATAGTTGTTCTATGTTTGCATTGGTAATTTCATTTTTTACTACTTTTACTATTTTCGGGTTATCTTGGTAGCGTGTTGTCAAGGCCATTATTGGCTTAGACATAGTTGCAGAAAAGAATATTGTTTGGCGGTCTTTATTTGTTTCTTCTAAAATACTTTCGATATCTTCTCTGAAACCCATATCTAACATTTCATCGGCTTCGTCTAAGACAGCCATTTGAACGTTTTCTAATTTCAGTGCTCTTCTTTCTATTAGATCTATAACTCTTCCTGGTGTACCTACTACTATATTTGCTCCAGATTTTAATGATCTAATTTGTCTATCTATTGAATCTCCACCATAAACTGTGGTTACCCAAACTCCTTTTTTGAATTTTGATAGTTTTTTTATTTCTTCGGTAACTTGTACAGCAAGCTCTCTTGTTGGGCAAAGGATTAAACCTTGTACGTATTTCTCGAATGGTATGATTTTTTCGACCATTGGGATACCAAATGCCGCTGTTTTACCAGTACCGGTTTGTGCTTGTCCAATTACGTCTCTTCCTTCTAAAATAAAGGGTATTGCTTCGGATTGAATGGGTGAGGCAGTTTCGAATCCCATTTCTTTTACTGCCGTTTTGATTTCTTCTGAGACATTTAAGTCTTCAAATTTTAATCTTTCTACTGTATTTTCAGCCATAATTTTATTGAAACGATTTGTTGTTGATTTAACAAGTCGTATTGTTGTTTGTGTAGCCTAATGTACGAAATGAAGTTATTGGGCATCGACCTGATGCTCCATAAGACATTTGACTTCGTTTTTTTTGATTTATTTGCTTTAATGATGCCCTAACATCCTATTAAAGCTCTGGAGACTAAAAAGACGTGAGTGCTTTTAGATGATGTATGCTTTATATATTTGAAAGCATACTCAGAGATACTTTGGATGTTTTTATTATCTGTTTGCAAAGGTAATTATTGTTTTTAGAGAAAACAAACAAATTGTACTTTTTTTAGAAAAAAAAACTTAGCGAGTAATATTATGTTGTTTATTTCTGATAAAACAAAGAATCTGTTGTTGATTTGAATTGAAAATATGTAAACCGTATTTGTGTGTAAAAATAAGTATGAACTATTTTTTTGTTTGTTTTAAAGGTATATTTGCTAAAAAAGAATATGTTTCAAGAAATAATTGGTTATTTGGCCGCAATTCTCACTACTGTGGCTTTTGTTCCTCAAGTGTGGAAAATTTACTCAACAAAATCTGCTAAAGATGTTTCAATTAGTATGTTTTTACTTTTCACATTGGGGGTTTCTTTGTGGCTAGTTTACGGCTTTATGAATTCGGTATGGCCTATGATTTTTGCCAATAGTATTACTTTGGTATTGGCTGGTATGATTATATATTTTAAATTTAAATATAAAGAATAAGCTTACTTGATATTATGAAAAGAATTAGCCCTGTATTTTTAATATTTTTTATTTTTTGCTGCAAAGTAGCTACTTTAGCTCAACAAGACCAGTTACGATATGTGTATCCTTCGATGCCTCTTTCGATAAATCCTGCATATGCTGGTAGTAGAGAAACAATAAATATTACTTCTATATATAGAAGAAGACCTTTGTTTACAGCTCCTGCACTTGCTGCTTCGATAGCGACTCAACAGTATGTAAGTTTTGATATGCCGACTCAAAACAATAAAATGGGTTATGGATTCCAGGCTTTTAATGCGAATAATGGTAATATTATAAATTTAGATGGAAGTTTAAAAGGTCTACTTGGACTAAATGGAAACATTGCTTATCGTGTTTTAAACAACAAAAATGAGTTCGTCTCTTTAGGTGGACAGTTGGGACTTACGCAAATACCTAATTTGTTGGGATCAAGTACTTCAACTTCGGGCAATATTTTTAAATCAAATATGAGCTTGGGTTTATTGTATCAGAGAAATGGTAAATTTTCATCTGGGGTTTCTTTTATAAATGTTTTTTCTGGGGATGAATTCTGTAAGCCTATTATTTTGCAAGCTAGCTATTTGTTTGACATTTATAATAATATTAAACTCAAGGCTGGTGTTGTTTTGAATTATCAAGACAAATACAATGAAGACAACTTAAAAGTGGATTTTAATGGTACTCTTTGGTTCAATGAAAAAGTAGGACTTGGATTTAATTATTTAAACAGTGGTTCTGAAATAAATAGAAAAGCAATGATTGCTTCTATTGATGGACAAATAAGTAGAAAGCTGCGATTGGGTTATAATTACGATTTTTGCAGTAACATGGCGGTTTCACAAAATACTAATAACAACATCACGATTGGTGGTTTTCATCAAATAGTTTTCAAAATAGATTTAGATGCTAAAAATGGAAAATTTGGAAATTTTAAATATTTTTAACGATTCATTTTTCTAACAAAATAAAAAATAGTCGAAATAAATTTCGGCTATTTTTATAATATCTTTATGAGCTAGGGTTAAGAAGTTTCGATAAATACATATCGAAACTTCTATACTTTTATTGAATCTATAAAATGCCGCCACATCTTATTTCAAACTCTTTAAAAGTTTTTAACAATCATCCCTAATTGTTTACACAACAAAATTAACTTAAATACCTCCATTAACGGTCAAAATACATCTCAGATAGGTATCATTTTGTGTCAAACAATGACTTTATTGTACTTTTTAAAGCTTCAATACAACAAACTCTACCCTTCTGTTCACTTTTCGTTCTTCGTCTGTTCCTTTTTTAATAATAGGTTTTGTGTCGCCATAGCCAATTGCTTGAATCCTAGAAGTTGCAATTCCTTTTTTAATCAGATAACTCTCACAGGCATTTACCCTTTCTTGTGAAAGCTCTAGGTTGGCTTCTGGGTCACCTACAATATCGGTGTGACCTTCGAGTCTTATTTCCATATGATCATTTTCTTTCATCATAACTACAAGCTTATTCAACTCTGCAAAAGATGCAGCTAGTAAATCAGATTTTGAAACCTCAAAGTAAATATTGTTGAGTGAAATTTTGTCTCCTACTTTGATTGGTGTAAGATAAATATCTTTAGAAATACGTTCTTTATTTGCCGATTTTGAAAAATCTAACACATCGCTAACAGCAATATACCCTTTTGCTGATGCTATGTAGGTGTAAATCTGAGCTTTGGGTAGTGACATTCTATAAATACCTGTATTTACAAAACTTTGAACAGAATCTACTGCATTGGCACTTGCCGATAATTTATAAAAAATAGTTGCACTTACAGGAGCGTTTGTTTTTATATCCAAAACTCTTCCTGAAACGCTTACGTTTTGTTTGGGTTCTTCGGGTGCTTTTACTATAACTTCTCCAGTTTTGCTACTTTTAGATGTTTTAGTAGAAGGCGTGGGTGATGTAGGTGGTGTTGGCTGTGCTATTACTACTGGTTTTAACGGATTGTCGGCAAACAAATCGTAAATATTCCAACATACAAATTGATCATAATTGCATTCTATAACATCGAATCTTTCTATTCCGTGATCTAAGCGTTCAAAGTAAACCTCGAAACTTATTGACTTTCCAGAGGCTAATTTATAGCCTATTTTATTAACGTCTTGTGTAGAGATATTTACAGAAGGAATCCCTAAGACTTTCAAAAATTTAAATGTTCTGGAGCCATCTCCTCCAATTAAATATGAGCTTGTACTGTAACCGATATTTTGTGATCCATCGTTAACTTGCCTACCGTTTTGAACTTGTGGTTTATGATTATTGGTAAAAAGAAACTTTACAATGGTATAATCATTGGTTAGTTTTATGTCTAAAACTTTTATTTCTGAACTAGCCGAACGACCATTGTCTTGACTTGTTCTTGAATTTCTAGAATTTGTACCACTCGGTGTACTTGAAGGCCTTTCTCCGGGCAAAATAACGGGGGCGTTTCCATCAGGATAATCACCTGGTGGTGGTGTTGATGGTGTTTGACTTTGGGTATCTTGCTGATTTCCTGGATAATTACTGGCAGTTGGATACTTTTGAGTTGCACATGCACTCAAGGCTATGCTAAGAAATGACAAATACAAATAACTTTTCATATGTTTCTTTTAGTTTGAAATCTTGATTTTATAATAATACTGTATAGAATAATTGAATTTATTCAAAAAAAATGAAAGTACAACAATAGTGTAGCTGGTGTTATTTATATTTTCAAAAAATCATTGTTCTGTAAACATTTTAATTCGAATCAAACCTAGAAATTTTATTTGTTCAATATTCGCTTTATGTCATTTGCTTGGTACAAAAATTCTTTGAGTTTATCGTAGCCTCCTGCCATCATCAATCCTTTGTACTTGAGTAATGTATTGATATATTCGTCTAAAACGTCGATAATATTGTCTTGATTTTGTTCAAAAATAGGTATCCATGTTTCGGGATTTGACTTTGCCAGCCTTACTGTAGATTCAAATCCAGTACTTGCAAGATTGAAAATACTTTCTTCATCTTTTTCTTTTGCCAAAACCGTTGAAGCCAAAGCGAAAGAACAAATATGAGAAATATGAGAAATGTAAGCGGTATGAACATCGTGGTCTTCTGATTTCATATAAACCAATCTCATTTTTAGGTATTGTTGAAACATATTTTTCACTGTTTCTAACATTGCTGTGTTTGATTTCTCAGGGTCGCAAATTACACATACTTTATTTACAAATAAATCTTCTAAAGCGGCCTCTGGTCCTGAAAATTCTGTTCCTGCCATTGGATGAGATGCAACAAATTGATTTCTTTTGGGATGTTGGGCTATAGAATCTATTACATTTTTTTTTGTAGAACCTACTTCGATTACGATTTGATTTTGATTGATATCATCTAATATTTTAGGCAACAGTTGGTGTAAAGTATGTACTGGTGTTGCCAATATTATGATATCGGTATTAAGAATAGCATTTTGTAAAGTATCTATTTGATCTACCAATCTCAAGGAAATTGCTTTTAGGGCGTGTTCTTGATTGTTATCGACCCCTGTTATAGATGTAGCAAAACCTGATTTTCTCAATGCTAAAGCTATCGACCCCCCTATAAGACCTAATCCAACTATGGAAATTTTCATTTATTTACAGGTTAGTGTTTAAATTAATTTTTTGTATTAAAGATAATGCTTCCTGAAAAATTTGTTCGTCGGCACAAAGTGCTATCCTTATGTATCTATTACCTTGCGATCCAAAAATTCCACCTGGTGTTATAAAAACGCCACTTCCATTAAGTATAATATCTGAAAGCTGATAAGAGTCTTGGTATTTTGAGGGTATTTTTGCCCAAACAAACATGCCTGTTTGATCTGTATCGTATGTACAACCTATGGTTTCTAGTATTTCGAAAACTTTCAATTGTCTTTTTTTATAAATCAAATTCAAATCTGAATACCAGCTCGCTGAACTTGAAAGTGCTTGAATAGCAGCCAATTGTACAGGCAAGAACATCCCCGAATCCATATTTGATTTGAATCTAAGAACATTGGCTAATAGTTCTGGGTTTCCTGCCAACATTCCTACTCGCCAACCCGCCATGTTGTGCGATTTTGACAAAGAATTTAACTCTAAAGCGATTTCTTTCATTCCCTCAACACAAAAAATACTGAGTGGATGCTCGTTTAAGATAAAAGCATAAGGATTATCATTTACTATTAAAATATTATTTTTCAGTGAAAAATCTCTTAGTTTTTCAAAAAAGTTCACATTTGCTTTCGCTCCTGTTGGCATATGTGGATAGTTTACCCACATCAACTTCACTTTACTTAAATCTTGTTTTTGCAGTTCTTCCAAATCTGGCAACCAAGCGTTTTCTTCATTTAAATTATATTCTATTACTGTTGCTCCTGCTAATAATGACGCCGACCTGTAGGTTGGATAACCTGGATTAGGCACTAGCACTTCGTCTCCTGTTTCCAAAAAAGTCATAGAAATATGCATAATTCCTTCTTTGGAACCTAATAAAGGTAAAATTTCATTTTCAGCATTAAGCGTTACACCAAAAAACTGCTCATACCAAGTGGCGAAAGCTTTTCTAAGTGATGGTATCCCAACATAACTTTGATAAGCGTGATTTTCTTTTTTTTGTGCGGCGTTTACTAGCGCATCTATCGTAGCAGATGAGGGTGCTATGTCTGGGCTTCCTATTCCAAGGTTAATTACATTTATACCTTCTGCACGCATTTGTGCTATCTGCTTCAACTTGGTAGAAAAATAATATTCTTGTACTTGGTCTAATCTTTTGGCTGTTTTTACCTTCATTTTATATCAGTAATGCTATACAAAAAAACCTACTCGTGGGAGCAGGTTGTGGATTTATTGTTTGAATCATCTACACAAAAGCCTACTCATTTATTTAATTGAGTAATAATAACGATAGCTGTTGTTGAAAAATGACATATAATTTAGTTTTTATAAAGTTTACAAATATAGATTGTTTATTTTTTCAAACAAAAAATAAACGTCAGTTTAGCTATTATAGTTTTTGAATTGAATATCCAAATTAGCCTTTACTTCGTTGAATGTAAACCCTTTTGAGAGTAAAAAATTCAAAACTTTACTTTTTTTAGTGTGTAAATTCGTCTCCTTTGTGTCTTTGTACTTCTTCTCTATTAATTTTTGAATGGTTTTTTGATAATCTGCTTCGTCAATTTTGTTTAAACTCTGGTTGATAAGGTTTGAGTTTATTTTTTTTTGAGACAAGGCATATTTTATTTTAGCCTTCCCCCATTGGAGTTGGCGAAATTTTGAACCTGCATAAACCTCAGCAAATCTTTCTTCATTGATAAAATTATTGGTTTCTAGCCATTCAATTACAGCAATTTTATCCTCATTTGTTATCCCTAAATCGTTTAACTTTTGATGTATTTCAAGCATGCATCGTTCTTGATAAGCACAAAAGCTAGCCATTTGAGGCAAAATTTCTTTGCTCATCTTTGCTTCAATTAAAATAACAGTTTTTTAAAACTACTAGCTTTGGCACTTTCGAAGAATGTCAAAATAGCATGTACTTTTTTTCTATCTTCTTTGTTTGCTGTCATAAAAATTTGCATTATTTCTTCACTTTTCGATTCAAAAAACAGTCGTATTAGTGCTGAGTTTGGTCTTAGTGCATTTACATCTTTAAACGATTCTAAATATTGTAGCATTTGTTTTTGACATTCCGCTGGATTGTTTTGAAAAGCATCTAACGCCAATCTGTGATAAGTATAAAATCCTTCTCTGATGGGTCTAAACTGCACATTCATTATATTTTCAGACAAAGCGTATTTACTTCTAATTTTATTGGACAATGCCCAACCCGACTCTCTATTTTGTGAAAAATTAACTACATTTTGTAATTTTTGAGCATAAATATCACCACCTAATTTACCGAAACTATCGTAATCTACTGTGAGTGCCAAATAGGCGTAATAAGACAATAATGATGAAAGATTGTTTGTGTAAATATTTTCTGAAAAAATAATCGGTTGCCCTGCCAAATAACTAAAATTGAATGATTCGTCGAAAACCTTCAAAAGTACGGTTTCGTAAGCCGTATTAAAAACTGGGCGTGTGATCAAAAACGTTGCAGTAGCTTTGTATTCACCTTGAATAGTGGCTTTGGTAAAAATAATATTCAGATTGCAATTTATCTTTTCTTCTTGATTGAACTGGTCGTTTGTCCAACGCCTATTGTTCATAAATTCCCTTATGACGTTTTTCAGTTCGTTAAATATTTGGGATGAACTTTGTTGCTCATTGATTTGCAACTGCGACTTATCAATATTTACAGTACAATTTAACTCTTGGGCATTTGTGCTGAATAAGCTAAAAAAGTAGCACAAAAAAATCATTAAAACACTTTTTTTAAACATAATTTATATAAATATTGGTGCTAAAACATTTCTTTAGCGTGCTTTGTAATGTGATTTTTATTGGTTCAAGCAAAATGCTTACAGATTTCGTCTACAATATCGACAGCTACTTGTTTTTTGCTTTTCAAATCAAAGTCTATTTGAGTTCCGTTTTTATTAAAAATGGTTATTTTATTGGTATCATGCCCAAATCCTGCTCCAGTATCTTGTAATGAATTGAGAATTATCATATCCAAGTTTTTGGATGTGAGCTTAGTTAAAGCATTTTCTTTTTCGTTGTTGGTTTCCAAAGCAAATCCAACTGTAAATTGGGTGGTTTTGATATTGCCCAAAGTTTTAGCTATGTCTATAGTTTTTGTCAGCTCTATATTAAACGTTTGCTCCGACTTTTTTATTTTAGTGCTAGCCACATGTTTGGGTGTATAATCTGCCACAGCTGCTGCTAAAACTACAATATCAGAATCGATAAAATATTGCTCTGTTGCCTCAAACATATTTTGAGCTGACTTTACAGATATTAATTTTACATTATTTTCGAGTTGTAAATTCGCTACTGGACCACTTACTAAAGTTACATTTGCCCCCATTTGTGCAAATCTATTGGCTATTGCATATCCCATTTTGCCTGTAGAATGGTTGGATATAAACCTAACAGGGTCTATTGATTCTTGGGTTGGACCAGCTGTTATCAATACGTTTTTACCTAATAATTTTTGATTTTCTTCAAAAAAAGACTGTATTACTTCGAGCATTTCTTCTGGTTCTGCCATCCTTCCCTCTCCTACCAAGCCACTTGCCAACTCTCCGCTATTGGGTGCTATTATAGTATTACCGTAAGATTTAAGTTTAGAGATATTCAACAAAGTGCTAGGATGCTTGTACATATCTAAATCCATAGCGGGTGCAAAATACACAGGGCATTTTGCTGAAAGATATACTGCACTGAGCAAGTCGTTACAAATTCCGTTAGCACACTTCGATAAAGTATGTGCACTGGCTGGTGCTATCAACATTATGTCTGCCCAAAGTCCTAATTCTACATGATTGTTCCATTCGCCCAATTCATTGTTTACAAATTCTGTAAAAACTGGTCTTTTAGAAAGTGTTGCCAACGTAAGCGATGTTACAAACTGCTGCGTTGCACTAGTCATTATCACTTGAACTTCAGCTCCTTCTTTCACCAGCATTCTTACCAATAATGGTATTTTATAGGCTGCTATGCTAGCAGAAATAGCTATCAAGATTTTTTTACCTTTAAGCATGTAGCTTCAAAATTGTTTAAAGAAAAATGTTTGATTTAAAAATCGAATATACAAAAAAAGGAGGTTGAATATTTTCTAACCTCCTTAATAATTTCATTTTATAAAATTAAGCTTCGTTGCTTTCTGTATCTGGGTATCTAAAACCAACTTTGTTATCCAAAAATTCATCTATAGCTATTGATGTTGGTTTTGGCATACGTTCGTAATATTTAGATATTTCTATTTGCTCACGATTTTCAAATATTTCTTCTAAATTATCTACGCTTGATGCAAATTCAGAAAGTTTGTTCGACAATTCTTCTTTCATTTTAGCAGAAACCTGTCTGGCTCTTTTAGAAATGATAGAAATAGATTCGTAAGTATTTCCAGTTTTTTTAGAAATTTCTTCTACGTTTCTTGTAATGATCGATGGATTGGTTGCCATATTTTTATTATTTATTTTCTAAAAAATATATTTAATCAATTAAACTAATTTTAAAAATCAATTACTACTTCCTGTTGTAACTTTAGAAGCATTTGATTTTTTAATTTTATCCTGTTCTATTCTATAAGCTAATTCTATTTTACCTATTCTTTCACTTTCTTTTTGACTGCTTTCGTATAGTGATTCTGCTTGTTTTACAAATACACTTTTGGGGTACTTATCTATTAACTGCTGATAAAAAACTATAGCTTCATCGAAGCGTTCTTTTTGTTTTGACTCTATGGTACTTTTTGCTAAATCATGTTGAGAAAGTACTTTTAAATAAGCGATCTCTTCATTGTACTCAGAATCTGGATAGTCTTTTTGAAAGTTAGTAATTTCGATAACTGCTGATTTTAGTGCTGCAAAGTTAAAAGGACTTGTTTTGTAGTACATTTTAGCTTTTTCGAAAGCTTTTCTTTCGAGCTTTTTCCTCAATTCTTTTATCAAATTAGCGCTTTCTTCTCTGAATTTGCTATCGGGATAATTATTGATGTAACTCTGCAATTCATTTATGGCAGCATTAGTGGTGGTTTGATCTAGATTATAATCTGCCGTTCCTTTGTACAGCGAATAAGCTGCCATATAAATAGCTTCTTCGGCGAATTGGCTTCTTTCGAAAGTAGTTGAAAATGCTTTAAAATGATAGCTGGCTGCTTCGAAATTTTGTGTATTGTAATCGCAATATGCTTGGTAAAATGTTGCTAATTCTTGAATACTATCTCCGTAAACCAATGGCAATAACTCCTCAAAAAGTATGCCTGCTTTATCATATTCTTTGTTGTGATAATAATTTACAGCAGCGGTATATTTCTTTTTAGGGTCGGTCATTTTTCTGACTTTTTCGAAGCCTCCACATGAAAAAATTGCCAAAGAAATAAATAAGGATAGTAAAAATGTATAAAAATTTCGCATAAGGATACAAAGATAAAAAAAAATATCAAAAAAGTATTTTCATTTACAGAAAACATTATAATAATAAATAAAACGAAATAACGGACAAAATGGTGTTTATATTAGTTGAACTACTCAAAAAAAATATTTTTTTAGTTAAAAATATTTAAATTCATGAACATCCTAATAATTTACCAAAAGAAATAGCCACTCAAAAGGGTGGCTATTTCTTTGATTGAAAATACTGCAAAAACTATTATGGGCAATTTTTGAAAGTAACTGAAGAATTTGTGCTTTGTCTTAAATCTACACTAGATTTATTTCCACAGTAACCATCTATAATAATATGAGCATTATTAACTCCACCGTCGTTTGGTCTACCTATGGTATAAAACACAGAAGATTTCTTATTCAAAGCTGTGGTTCGACTAAATGTACCTTCAAATTTCAACGTTACGGTTTCTTTGGTATTATTTTCGTTTTTACCTGCCCACGCAACTATACCATGATTATAATTCGTACCATCATAATTGTCTACAACACTACAATTTTTGATAACACAAACATGATTTTTAGGCACATCATTTCCCCAAGAAGTCATAAAAGGGCTACCATTTTTGTTATGAACAATTTTAGTATTTTCTACCAATTTACACTCTATGGTATACAAGGCGTCATCATATACATCTATAAAACAGTCTTTCACAACTGTTTTACCTACACCACCATGTACGCCATCTGTTGTATGAGTTTCTGAGCCAGCTATGATATCACATCTTTCTACTGTAACGTTACCAAAACCTCCATGAATATGAAATTTCATTGGCTCTGTAATACGCAAATCGTGAACATATAAATCTGGCGAACCATCGCATCTGATAGCTGAATATGATCTACCATTCATGCCATCATCAGTTGGTCTAGTGCCGTTACCTTTAATAATAGAGGTTTCTCTACTTTCGCCAGTAATTTCTATGGGTTCCGATCGATTGCCCATATAAAAACTACCTACTAATGTTACATTTTTCTTGATAACAATTTTTTTCCAAGTGTTAGGAACTGCTCGTTTTACACCAATATTACCACTTACACTGAAAGTAGCAACACCATTTACAAGTGTGGGATTAAGAATGGCAGCTTGCCTTTCTTGAGAACTTTTAACTAGAGAATTATCTCCATCAATAACATCTTTGTTGCAACTAGCAAACAAAGTAATACCTGCAACGAAACTAGCTAAAATAATGTTTTTGTACATAATTGAAATTTGATTAAAATATGGATAAATTATATTGAATACAAACATAAAAACTAAAAATTTAAAAACAAAATAATATTAAAAAATATTTAAATATTTATATTATATAGGTTTTAAATAATTTTAATACAAAAAAATATAATTTACTTTATATTCATTTGTACACATAAAAACAGTTTTTTATGAAGAAAATTTTTAATAAAATATGTTTTCAATAAAATAAATTAATCAAAATGCATACAAAAAATGAAATTTGTAATCTATAAAAAAAAGAAGAGAAATAGGATTATTTTTATATTTTAAATTTAAAATTATCAAATAAAAAATTTCAAGTAAAACAAGCCTATATAAGCTAGAAAAGAAATAAAAAGCTCTATTTAAAGAGTAAATAGCCCTCTAAAAATCTTTTTTTGGGGAATATCATATAGTAATATTTTAACATTACTATATTTTTCTTTATTTTGCATAATAAACAATGCAAAAAACTATGTTTGTTTTGTTTTAGAAAAACAAAAAGTATA
>JAGNSI010000070.1 GCA_017988135.1 Pseudarcicella sp. | reverse complement strand
AGGCGAAAAGGATAAATATTTGGCAATAAGACAAGATAAAACAGTAAGTAAAAGTGTGAATTTTGCCAACGTAGGGAAAACCAAAGCCGAAGGGAATACCAAAAATCGTGTGTATGATATAGAAAATTTCAATCTTTCTTATGCCTATTCAGAAATCAAAAGAAGCAATACTTTGATAGACGATTACAATCAGACCAATCATAATGGTGGTATTACTTACACATTTACAAATACCCCTAAAGTGATAGAACCATTTAAGAAGTGGAAAACTAAACACCCGATGTTGAAAATTATCAAAGATTTTAATTTTTCTCCATCGCCCAATACCATTACCCTCAAGGCAGAAATGCAAAGAAATTTTGTAAAAACACAGTATAGGAACTCTGATTTTACAACTTTAGGCGTAGACCCTCTTTATGAAAAACTTTGGACCTTCAATAGAAATTCTAATTTGGGTTGGAATCTTACCAAAAGTTTAGTAGTTACCTATCAGTCTGATGTAAAGGCAATTATAGACGAGCCGTCAGGTGCTATAGACAGTCAAGAAAAAAGAGATTCTATCAAAGCTAATTTGAGATCGCTTGGTCGTGCCAAAAATTTAGACCAATCTATGTCTTTTGTGTGGAGATTGCCATTGAGTAAAATGCCTATAACAGACTGGATGTCGGCAGATTATTCCCATAAGTTTGGCTATGTTTATACTGCAAACGCTTTTGATATAAAAGATGACTCGGCAAGGTTTTTTGGTAATTTTATAAAAAATTCTAGAGATAGAACCATTACTGGTAAAATAGATTTGGTGTCTTTATACAATAGAATAAAATCTTTACGAATAGCCAATTCGCCAAGACCAATCAAAAAAGATATGGCTAGGAATCCAGGAGACGATGAAGATATTATTAAAAATGTACCACAATTAGGTCGAAATATCAAAAGACTTTTGATGCTTGTGCGTGGCATGCAACTCAATTATAATATCAATGAAACTACATCATTAGCTGGATTTTTGCCCAATCCAGGGTTGCTTGGCTTGAGTAAAATGGGTTCAGCACCAGGTTGGGGTTTTATTACAGGTTCGCAAGATCCTAACGTGAGAATAAGAGCTGCCGAAAACGGTTGGTTGTCTCGAAGTGTAGAAATCAACACACCTTTTGTTCAAACAAAAACACAAACATTTAGCTACAAAACACAGATAGAACCGTATAGAGATTTTAAAGTACAACTAGAAGGGAAAATTACCAAAACAGAACGTTTTCAAGAATTGTATCTTTCTACAGGCGAAAATAGACCATTTGCCAGTAATAGTAAAAATCGCTCGGGAGGTTATTCAACCACATTTTTGTCTTTCTTGACGGCTTTTCAAGATCAAGAAAATGTGTTTCAGAAGTTTAGAGAAAACCGTGCAGTGTTACAAGAAAGATTACAAAAGGATAATCCTATAGAAGGTAAATATCAGCTCAATTCGCAAGATGTGCTTATACCTGCGTTTTTTGCAGCTTATAGTGGAGCATCTGAAAACAAAGTTAAATATTCGCCTTTTTATGATTTGCCTTTTCCAAACTGGCGTATAGATTTCAGTGGCTTACAAAACGTTGGTTGGTTCAAAAAACGTTTTAGTACATTTGTTTTGACGCATAGCTATACTTCAACTTACAGCGTAGGCGAATATAACACATCAAACGATTACTCAAACTTTGGTGATTTGTCGTTACTAAGTAACCCTTATCCGCTATCATCTAAAATAGGTGAAGATGGTTTTTTAAGACCTGTGTTTCTTTTTGGTAGCGATGGCGTTCAATTTAAAGAAAGATTTGCACCACTGATAGGTATCAATGCCATGACAAAAAGTAAAGTTTCTTTGCGTTTAGAGTACAACCAAAACAGAGAAATTAGCTTAAATCCTTCTTCGCAAATTGTATATGAAATCACAAACAAAGACTTGGTAGTGTCTGCAGGTTTTACCAAAGCCAATATGTTATTACCTATAAAACGACAAGGGAAACGTATAAAATTGCCAAATGATTTAAAGTTTAATGCCAGTTTTACTATCAGGCAAACCAAAGATATGACCCGCTTTATAGATGCACAAGCGGTAGCTAATAATGCGTTTTTTAACTTATTACTCAACCCAACTATTACCTATGACATTAGCAATAGATTGAATTTTACAGCATATTATGAGAAAAGTATCAATGATCCTTTGGTACTGAGTGGTACACCTTTTATTACCTCTTCAAGAGGTGGATTTAGAATAATGTACACTTTGGGTGATTTGTAATTTTGATTAGTCTCCAGATTTTACTGGAGAATGTTTTGACTTTAATTTGATAAAAGGAGTTTCTACAAATCTGTAAGACAAAGAAGCAACAGTAATTGTAAGCACAAATACAGTAACATAAATTATTAGGTTTTGAATATATTCTGATTCTTGAGATAAGTATTTTTTTGCGAAATGTAGTACTACAGAGATAACTGCAAAATGATACATATATAAACCGTAAGATATTTTTCCTAAATAATTTAAATACTTATTTTCAATACTTGGTCGAGATTTGGTTTTTACAATGTATAGCAAAATAATCAAAAACATTACAGAAAAAACTACGTGCAAGCCATCTTTTAGTTCGCCCGAAACATATACAAATAGTATTGGAAGTAAAACTAAAGTTATTATTAGCGTTGTTTTTTTTTGGAGAAATCTTAAAAACTTATTTTCTGTAAATAGCCAATATGCTCCTATACCTCCAATACACATACATTCAAATTTCGACATTGCAACCAATCTTTTTAAGCTAAAATACCAAAGGCTGAATTCATAAAATTGACCCATTAACAAAATCAACAGTTTAATACCGATAATACAAATTAGTATAATGGATAATGTTCGGAGAATGTTTTTGCTTTTTTTTATTATCAATGGCCAAGCTAAGTAAAATTGTTCTTCTACACCAATACTCCAAAATTGCCCAATGTTAGGCACTGCTGGGTACATAGCAAAGGAAACATTTGGTAATATCAGTAGGTAAAGTAAAATATTTGTAGTGAAATGTTCTTCAAAAAAGCTTGCAAAATAGCTCTCCTGGAATGCTTCTATATGTGGTAAAACAAAAAATGCTAGTATGAGCATGGAATAATAAACAGGCCATATGCGTAAAATTCGTCTTAAATAAAATGCTTTAATGTTGATATTTTTGTGTTTTTCTTTTTCGATTAGTAATAAATAGGTAATCAAGAAACCACTAAGCACAAAGAAGAAAGTGACAGAGATTCCTCCTAGATAATAAAAGTTAAAATCAGAAATAATGATTTCAAAACCATAATTTTCTTTTAGCATTTCTATGTGTGAAACGATTACTAAAAATGCGGCCCAAAATCTAAGACTATTTAATCCAGAAAAATAAATTTTATTATTTTGTGTAGACATTTCTTTTGTATAAACACTATTCGTTTTGGCTAGATTATATTTAGCCTTGTTTTTTATTTTTTTTAACGAGCTATAAGTTTTGCTCCAGTTCCATTTTCTTTGGAATATATTACTTTACCGTAGTCAATTCTTACTCCAGTAGAAATGTGGTCTTCCACCAATAGGATACCGTCCATGTCTACATAGTCTATCAATGGTAATAGCTGTGCAATGGCAGAGCAACCGATGTTTGATTCTGTCATACAACCTACCATTACTTTCATTTCCAAATGTCTCGCATGCGATATCATTCTTCTGGCTGGGGTAAGCCCAGCACATTTCATAAGCTTGATATTGATACCATGAAAAAAACCATAACATCTGGCTACATCTTCCTCTACAATACAGCTTTCGTCTGCTATGATAGGAAGAGCAGACTGTTCGAAAACTTTTTTCATGCCTTCCCAATTGTTTGCTTTCATAGGCTGTTCTATAAATTCTACCCCCAAGTCTTTAAGAATATGAGAGTTTTCTATGGTTTCTTCTACTCCCCAAGCAGTGTTGGCATCTACCCTAAATACAGCATCAGTATGTTTACGCAATTCTTTGATAATTTGAATGTCGTGCTGTGTACCCATTTTTATTTTGTATAACGGAAAAGGTAGTTCTTGCATTTTTTCGACCATTTTTTCTATCGTATCCAATCCAATAGTATAGTCTGTAATGGGGTTTTTACTGATGTCAAGATTCCAAAGCTCATACAGTGGCTTTTGTTGTTTTTTTGCCCAAAGGTCGTTCATCGCCATGTCTAATGCACTGAATGCAAAAGGATGACTGTTGTACAACAAAGGTTGCATTTTTTGCCAAAAACTTTCAGGGCTTTCATTGGTAGCGTTTTCTATGGCAGCTCTATTTTTTTCTAATAAATCTATCATTTTTGCAATTGTAACGCCATAATATGGAGTTTCAGTAGCTTCGCCATAGCCACTAAATTCTCCATCTTTGAGTTCAACTATCAAGGTGGGTTGCACGCTTCTCGATTCGTGGGTGATAGTGAATGTGTGCTTTAGTTTTAAATGAAATGTATGAAGTATTAGTTGCATTTTGTCTATGAAAAATGTTGGATTTACTTGCTAGGTCTTTTATCTTCTCTTGGTCCTCTCATATGGATTACCAAACCATTGAGGAAATTGCGTAAAAATTGATCGCCACAAGGCATAAAATTGGGGTGGTCGTCGCTCCTAAATAATGCTCCTACTTCTGCTTTGGAAATTTTAAAATCTACTAGTTTGAGTATTTCAACTATTTGGTCGTCACGTAGCTGCAATGCTACCCTCAATTTTTTCAGAATATCGTTATTTGACATATTTTTTAATTTTATAAAGCAAATTTAAAGCTAAATGTGGTTATTACAGGCGTAATAACCTTAATTTTACGTAAATAGAATTTTTTAATTTTTTTAAATAGGATAAAATGTTAAGTACTATTGTTTTTTTATTTGTGTTGGGTTACATAGCTATTGTTTTCGAACATAGTATTAAAATCAACAAAACTGCAATTGCTATTTTGACAGGCGTGCTTACTTGGGTGGTTTTTATGGTTTTGAGTGAAGTTAAATCTGTCGTTTCAGAATCGCTCAGCCATCATTTGTCTGGTATTTCCGAAATTCTTTTTTTCCTTTTGGGGGCAATGACTATAGTAGAGTTGGTGGATGCTCACGGTGGATTCAGTGCCATTACAAAACTGATTAATAATAAAAATAAAGGGGTTTTGTTGGTAAAAATTGCTTTCATGACATTTTTTTTATCAGCTGTTTTAGATAATCTCACATCGGCTATTGTTATGGTTACTGTGTTGAGGAAATTGATTAGTAATGCATCTATTAGGAAATATTTTGTAGCTATTGTGGTAGTGGCCGCTAATGCAGGTGGAGCTTGGTCGCCTATCGGAGATGTTACTACTACTATGCTATGGGTAGGTGGGCAAATTTCTGCAACAGGAGTAATGAAATCAGTTTTCTTTCCGAGTATTTTTTCTTTACTAGTTCCATTGTGTGCAATATTTTATGTTATAAAAAAACATTCAACTTTTGAATATTCAGAGATAGATTTAAAGCAAAACCAAGATTTGCATCAAAATCAAAATGGCAATTTGATGTTAGCTTCTGGTGTTGGCTTGTTACTTTTTGTGCCCATATTCAAAACACTTACTGGTTTGCCTCCATATATGGGTATTTTGTTGGGTTTAGGTTTGCTGTGGCTAGTGTCAGAGTTTATCCATGCCGATAAAGATGATGCAGATCGTAAACCGTACACAGTATCACACGCTTTGAGTAAAATAGATACGTCAAGTATTTTGTTTTTTTGGGGGATTTTGATGGCAGTAGCTGTGTTAGAAAGTACTGGGTTGCTGAAAGAATTAGCGACGGGTTTGAGTGTCGTTTTTGTTAATCAATCGGTAATAGTTTTGCTGTTGGGTTTGTTTTCCGCTGTTATAGATAATGTACCATTGGTGGCAGCAAGCATGGGGATGTATCATTTACAAGATTTTCCGACTGATGCTGCTTTGTGGCAAATGGTGGCTTATTGTGCTGGTACTGGTGGTAGTATACTTATTATAGGTTCGGCTGCTGGTGTGGCAGTGATGGGTATGGAAAAAATTGATTTTGTATGGTATTTGAAAAAAATAAGTTTTTGGATTCTGCTTGGTTACTTGCTTGGATTTGGTGTTTTTGTTTTGCAAAACAATGTATTCTAGCATTTTATAAAACAACAAGATTTCAAAGGATTGATTTTGTTAGAAAATTTTAAGTCATGATACAATTGAAGTTTTTTCGGGAATGAAACAGTCAAACTTGCAATTTAGAAGAGTTGTTTTTGGGGGGAGTTGCTAATAATATGAAATTTTGTTTACAAGTCCATTTGTTTTTTTATGTCATCATGTGCCATTTTTCCTGCCCATAATTGGCATAAATATAAGCCTAAATTTATAGAATTGGCTACGGCACCTGCTGTAATTATTTGGTGGTCATCTACAATATTTTCTTTAGAAACATTTTTGCAATAAGGTTCCCAAAGAGGGTAGTTTTTGAAATGCGTTGTCGCTGTTTTGTCTTTAAGAAAACCTGCTGCTCCCAATATTAAACTCCCTGTACATACCGATATTTTTATTTTACGGCTGATGCGGTTTTTATCCAAGTTAAAAATGCTTGGTCTTCTATAAGTTTTCTTGTTCCTAATCCGCCTGATACAATTATTGCATCGAATTCTGATAAGTCGGGTTTGATTTTAAAGGAGCTATTTTTAGACCATAAAGGTCTTCTGCATTTTCTGAAAACGAACATATTTGCCACTCAAGGTTGGGCAAATAGTTCGAAGTCTTTAGGCGTGTGATGGGGTCATAAATACCAATAAAATCTAACCAAGTAATGTCTTCAAATACAATAAATGCAATTTTCATTTAGTTTTTGACTAATTTTTGATGATTTTTTTGCTTAGTTCTGATCCATTTTTAGTAGTAAATTTTATAAAGTAAACACCTGATGAGTAGTTGTTTAAGTTTACAGTTATAGCATTTCCTTTTACTTTTCCTATCGCCAAAGTTTTGCCATTAGATGAAGTAAGGGTGAATTTTTCTACACCTAATTCTTTAGGGAAATCTACTTTTACAAAATCTTTTGTCGGATTTGGGGCAATAGAAATTTGTTTTTCCAAAATGTTTTCTATTCCTAACACAAAGGCTGGGCCTACGATGCTTTCTGATTTTTCGCTCAAACACCCTTCTATGTTTGTTTGTACATAATAGGTTCTGCCCGATACAACGCTTAAGGTTTGGTTGTTAGATTTTAATAGGTTGTTTTCGAACCATTGATTGTTTTGTGCTACACTTGAAGTATACTCAAGGTGAGCACCATTGTCTGATTTTTGTGTAATAATAATGCTCGGTTTATTTGGTGTAACACAGAAAGAATCTATTTTTATTGCACCATAATACTGTGAGTTTGCTTCTGCAATCAGTTGGTATTTTACTTTTCCTGGGTTGCCGTTCAGTACTATTTTGCTATTTATGATACTGGCAGGTCCAGAAATTATACTCATTATAAATGGTAAATTACCACTATGTTTGGCATTAATATCAATAACAGTATTACTTGGCGTTTGGTTGGGCACTTTTGTGGCAGATATTACAGCTTGGGTTTTGCTGGGTAGTTGTCTTTTGCCAACTGTGTACCAAACCGCAAATTTTGAATTACCAATAAGGTATTTTTCAGAGCCTTCTATACTACTGATTTTGTTGGGTTTTAAGTTAATAGATACTGTATTTGTGGTGGTTTCATTGTCGATAGAACCAGCATTATTGAATAGAATTTTATCGTCTTTTGAAGAAAATTCAGGAAAAGCATATTCATAGCCAAGCGATTCTGATTCTATACTTATGTTTTCGAATATAAACTCGAAGTTATCTTTTTTACTTTCAATATCAACTCCGAAGATATAATTTAGATTTTCGTCAAGAAAAAAGGTATAGTCGAAAGCGACAATATTAGTTGAGTTTTTGGCAAAAGTTGGGTTGGCAATACTTTCACCCTCTTCTAAATCGGTAAAAAGTTTTTCTATTTTTCCGTTGCCAAAATTATTGTTTTTATTGTTCCAAACATTGATAAAACCTACATCCCAAAAATTTATGTTTGTTCCAGTTGATTTTTTAAGGGAGTTCCATGCGTCATATATGATATTTTCGCTTTCGTGATCCCATTCTAAAGCATCGGCATAGAGTACTTGTCCTGTTTGTACGCCATTGGTATAAGTTGGATTGTAGAAAGTGAAGTCTTTTTGCGTAATCGGATTGCTGCTTAAATCAAAAATTCTAATAATTTTATCTGTAGCAGATGGGGTGCTTGCTAACTTGGGTAAAGCGGCTATTTTTTTTCCGTCTTTAGAAATTGCTACATTTCTCCAAGTTCCTGTACTTGATACTTTTTGAACTACAGGTGTACCACTGAGATTTACCCTATTGATAAAGCCTAAGCCATCTACATAATAGGCATAAGTACCATCGTCGCTTACACTTGGCTTGTGTTCCAATTCTAGATCTCTTGCCAATGCCACAAAACTTTTTTCATCTGCTTCGCCAGCGGTTGATGATTTGTATAATATTTTTGTAACAGGATCGTAGCTCAGTAAAAATTCAGCTCCAATATTCACAGGAACATCTGTTGATGGTTTTGGTCCAGATGTAGGTGGCGTTGTCGTTGGTATTGAAGTGCTATTGCCATCATTGATACCTACAGCATCAAAGGCTGTCTGGATAACATTTGCTTCATTGCTACCATATATATCTGTCGCTGATTTTATCAAAGCCCTGCGAAGGTCTATAAATTTAGATGTTCGAGTGAGGTAAGTGGTAAGTGCACGATAATAAATTTTTTCTGCTTTTTCTTTGGTGATGGCAGTTGCTATTTTGTAAAAAGCAAAGTTGGGTATGCCAGAGTTGATATGTACACCGCTGTTGTCTTGTGTGCCAGTGTAATATTGGCTCATTGTAGCTGGTTGGTAGCCGCTATCGCCCAATCTACGTCCGCCATTGTTGGGGTTAGATAAATCACGTAAGGCTCCAGAGGGAAATGAGCTGATTTTTACTACATCTTCGCCTATTTTCCAGCCATTGGCATCATTTTTTTTGTCAATTAAAGCCCCAAAAATATCTGCCATAGATTCATTTATGGCACCCGACTGACCTTTATATTCCAAATTTGCCGATTTTTCTACCACGCCGTGTGTCATTTCATGACCAGCTACATCAAGTCCTCCAGCTAGTGGTTTGAAGTCTACTTTTCCTCTACCATAACCCATAAATTCGCCATTCCAAAAAGCGTTATCAAAACCTTCACCATTTTCGTCTTTGATATTGATGATAGAAATAATGGTTCCGTTGGCGTTGTTCAATGATTTTCTGCCGTGTATGTTTTGGAAATAATCGTAGGCTTTGCCTGCATTGAAGTGTGCAGATATAGCTTCAGGATTGTTCCAAGTATTGTTTGTGCTTGATATTTGGCTTACAGAAATATCATCTACACGTGAGCCACCAGCATTGATAGTCCAGATTACACCTTGTGGGTCTTCTATGTCTATATTTCGGTTGTTGGGCAATGGTTTTGTATTGTCTATCAAGTGGTAATTTCCATCAGAAGATTGGTAGGTATTTATGGTTCTAGAAATGCCATTTAGATCTATGCCATTTGCTGTTGCAAGTCCTTCTACAGAGCAAGTGTGGTTGTATTTGTCTAATATTTCACCTGTGTTGGCATCTATAAAAAACTCCCATCTTTCTATTAAGTTAGGTCTTACAGTAAGATGATAAGTGAGTTTAGGATTATTGATATCCTCGTTTGGATGAAATATAATTAGCTCTGAAACAGGTTTTTTGTACTTCATAAATACCATTTCGGTTTGTGATAATGGTCGTATAATGGAGTTTTTTTTAAGTTCGTTGATAGCTATATCTATAGTATTGTTGATAGATAAATTAGGCTTTATACTTGATAAATTGGGCGTGGGAAAATATCTGCCGTTCATCATGTTTACTTGATTGTTTTTGCTGTGCAATATTATTTCAGAACCATATATTTTTATGCCTTTGTAGTTTTGCTCGAACTTTGTATGCGTATTTTTGAATTCATCTTGCTGAGTAGTAGTGATATTTAATTCTTGTTCTGGATTTTTGAGTTGCATCAATGGTTTTACGGCACTTAGGTAGTTGTATGCGGCTGAAGTGGCAGCTGTTCTTCCTGATTTTGATGTCGTTCTGATGTTTTTGGGAATACCTTCTATATTGATAGGTAAACTATTTTCTTCGTTTGTTTGTATTTTTAGACCCAATTTTGAAGACGTCATGTTCAAAAATGTAGCACTTTTTTTTAAACTTAAACCATATTTTGTATTGTCGTTTTCTATTGTTTCAGTTGTGACCTTGCTGTGGTCGTAGCCAATTTCTTTTTCAATAGCTGAGGCACTTTGGGTAGATCTTTTTACTGTTTTTTGACCTTTTTGGGCAAAAATATTTTGCATTAAACAGCATAAAAGGAATAGAATAAATTGCTTTTTCATTTTTTTTGTTTTTGAAATAAAACAAAGTGTTAATCTTGTAAAAGAATGATTAGCACCTGTTTTTGATGATTGATGTTTGAAATTCCAAGTTTGGAATTATTCTTTTTTGAGTAAAGCTTTAAAGTCTTCAAAGAAAGTCAAAACAGAATCTGGTGCTTTGTTTTGATTGTTCCATTGGATTTTGTATTTGAATTTTTCTCCTTCCGAAAACTCTATAAAGTAGGATATATTTCCAGGCTCGTCCATAGCTAGGCTATCCAATTTTAAGGCTTCTACTTGTTCAAACATTTTTTTTGTGAGCGACTGCGTTATTTTTTTTTCTAAAAAAGTAGTATCGTAATTGCTCACATAATGGTGCATATCTCCATTTGGCGAAAGTGTGTATTTGTGCCAAAGGTTAGTGAAGCCTCCGCCCGAGCCAATGGTTATTTGCTGTGCTTTGGGGATAGATTTACAACCCATTATTAAGAAAAAAGTAGCTAATAAATATAGTTTCATGATGTTTATAGAAGATTGTTTTTAATTAAATGTAAATATAAAACACAAGATAATCAAGTATATAGCCTGTTTTTAGTTTGATAAATTCTTGTGAAAATGAGTTGAGCTATTTTTGTTTATTTTTCGGCTAATTCAGCAACTGCAAGCCAAGCCATAAGTCCAGCACCAATTTCTAAAGCATCTTCATCAATGTTAAAAGTAGGCGTGTGTACGCCAGATATTATTCCTTTTGCTTCGTTGCGAATGCCTAGTCTGTAAAAGCATGAGTCTACATGGTGGGTATAAAAAGCAAAATCTTCTGCAGCTAGCCAAATATCTAGGTCTACCACATTGTCTGCACCCATGTAAGCAATGGCAGCATTTTTCATTCTGGCTGTAAGCTTGGGTTCGTTTTTGAGAAATGGATATCCTTTTTGAACAAACACTTCACAGCTTCCACCCATAGATTCGGCTATGCCAGTTGCCATTTTTTTTATTTTAGCTAAAGCATCTGCACGCCAAGTTTCGTCCATAGCCCTGAAAGTACCTTCTACTTTTACTTCGTCTGGAATAACATTGGTAGCTCCATTGGCTATTACTTTGCCAAAAGTAAGTACAGACGGAAATCTTGGGTTTCTGTTTCTGCTTATTATTTGTTGCAGTGCCACTATAATATGTGAGGTAATCAGAACAGGGTCTATGCAATTTTCGGGCATAGCACCATGTCCGCCTTTACCTTTTATATGAAGGTATATTTCGTCTGCACTTGCCATGTACATGCCTTCTCTAAAACCAATTTTGCCAACGGGTATATTGGTAGCAACATGTTGCCCCAACATTTTAGAAGGCATAGGGTTTTGCAAAGCACCTTCGGCTATCATGATAGATGCTCCTCCGGGTGCTTTTTCTTCGGCTGGTTGAAAAAGTAATTTTACGGTACCTTCAAACTGGTCTTTGAGTTGCGATAATATTTTGGCAACTCCTAAAAGTGAAGCAGTATGTACATCGTGCCCGCAAGCGTGCATTACACCTACGTTGATAGATTTGTAAGGAACATCGTTTGCCTCAGTGATAGGCAGAGCGTCCATGTCGCCACGAAGTGCAATTACTTTTGAGCTCGGATTTTTTCCTTCAATCAGTGCAACAAGACCAGTGTTGGCTATCGATTCGGCTTTTATGCCCATGCTTGCCAGCTGGCTAGCTACAAATTTTTGAGTGTTGTATTCATGAAAAGATAACTCTGGATTTTGGTGTAGATGCCTGCGATTGGCTATTATTTCTGCTGAAAAATCGTTTGCTAGTTGTTTGATTTTATCTTTTAACATGTTGCTTTGGTCGAAATAAAAATATTTTTTTGTTTTTTTAAAATGAAATAGGCACTTGATAATACGAACGAACAGTATTTCCCAAATGTTTTGCTGGATTCCATTTTTTGATGGTTTTCAGTACACGTAATGCTTCAGCATCTGCTTCTTTGCCTACCGATTTTGTAACTTCATAATCTTGCGGTGTTCCATCTATATTTACTACAAACTGTATGTATACTTTACTGCGTATGCTTCTGGCAATCTCTTTGGGTAGTTTGAGGTTGTCTATAAAATATATATTGAGAGCCATGTCTCCAGCTGGGTAGCCGGCAGGTTGTTCTACTTCAAAATATATTTCATTGTCTATTTCAGAAGTGTTTGCCTTGGGTATCGAAGAGTTAAGCGTGGTGTCTACTTTTGCCCATTGGTCATTTGTTTGGTGTTGGTCTTCATGAAAAGGTTTCACTTCTTCTTCTTTTGTAATACCGTATTGTTCTTTTCCGAATGATACCAATATGCGTTTTTTTGAGGCTATAGTTTTGCCGCCTTTGGTAGCTGGAATCCATTTTCCTAGTTGATGGGCTATTTTCAAAGCCTCGAGGTCACAGCTCATTTCCAACGAGTTGCTTATGACAATTGAAGTCATTTCGCCCATTTTGTTGATGCTTATTTCCACCTCTACGTCGCCTACTACTTTTTTCTTGTCTACTGAAGCAGGTTTGTTGGTGTTTTTGGCGATAAAATCATACATCGCATGCAAGCCAGTGGGGTAGCTAGGCGGTGTTACGATGTTTTGCTGATAAATATTTTTTAAATCTTGGTTGATTTTTTCTTCTTCCGTATTTCTTTGGCTTGAGTCTGAAGCAAAGAAATTGCTAAGCGTTTTGGTGGTTTTTTGAGAAACATTATTCATTGCCCATATTTTGAATAAAGATATGTTACAGACAAAAAATATTAAATATAAACGCTTCAAAAACATCACAAAATGAAAATAGTATAATTTGTAAGTATGTCGAGTATGAACAAAACAATAAACAAACAATTCAAAGATACATTCTTTTTGATAAAAATATCCATACTCTTGAATGAAATTAAACCCAGATTACGCATTAGGAATTGTATCGAGACATAATGATACAAAAAAGTCATGAGACACGCAGTTTTTCTGAATGAAAAGCTAGTAATACTAACTTGAATGAAGAAAATCGAGTATCGAAATGAATTTGATTAGCATTTTGTCGTAGTAGGTTTCTAATGCGTAATCTGGGTTAAACCTAAAATATTTCGTTTTGTAAATTCAACACTTCGCTAAAAACTTCATGCAGCAATCTTTCCAAAATCAAGGAGTTGCTTTATTTTTCGCTTATTTTTTTCAAGTTCGGGGTTTATACCGAACATTAAAATAAATCTTCCTATCATTAACTCATTGTTATACTGCGTTTTAATATCTGAAATTGAAAAAACAATATCTACATTTGGATTTTTGTCTTTTTTAGG
>JAGNSI010000187.1 GCA_017988135.1 Pseudarcicella sp. | reverse complement strand
ATAAAACTTTTTATTGTTATTAACATCAAAAACTATTTTTATGGTCGGGTCATCATTTAATACCCATGCCCCTATCAATTCATTTTTTATTTTTTCTTTTGGGTCTTGAGAATACGTTTTGCTTACACAACCACATAAGCACAATACCAAAGCTATATTTACTATTATTTTTTTCATAATCTATTTTTTTAATTACAATTTATTGTTTTTTGTGCATTTATAAATTTTGTTTGTCTATCATTAATACCTTTTTTTCCTGGATTAATTTTTATTGTTACATTCACTACGTTAGCTTTATTATCAAAGTCTTTTATTCTATCTAAAACATTTTTCTTAAAAAACCACATACCACTAAGTACTGCCAAATTATCGTCACTTGATATTAAATTGGGATTGCTGACAACATCTATATCAGGATTGTATTTGCTATTATACCAAGCTTGAAACTCTTCATAGTTAGATTTCCACGTTAATTGCATAATTCCTCTTCCTCTATATTTCCAACCATCTCCACTAGCTTCACTTCCGTTATGGTTTTTGCAACACATTGCAGCATTTGCAAGTTTTTCAGGATTATTTATATACAATCTAGCATCCAATTTGTTAGGTTCTGCAGTGGTATTCATTGTAAATTTGGTGTAAGATTTTGGTATAAAAGAAGCAGTATGATAATCTAAGTTTTCAGTTACTTGCAAAGTATTAAAACCACCTGTTTCATGTCCGGTTTGACTTAGTAAATGCTGTAGCTTTATTTTAGAATCTATGCCTAAATCAGAAGCATATTTATTGATCATATTAGCTAATGTTTCTAAATTTTTATAATTAATATTATTTGAAAACATAGCTTTCAAATCGGCTGCACTGGTTTTGCAAGGGCATTTTCCACCCGCAGGCTCCACCTCACATTTTCCACATTTATTGAGTATATTAACATTTGAGTTGTTATCATCACAATCAGGGCCAAAAACCGTTAGTTTGTATGGATATACTGCTGTTGCAGAAATAGCACGTTCAATAGTTACACTACTATAATTATCCAAATCTTTATCTACATACCATGTTTTTGTTGGCGGTGGTTCTACACTTCCACCTCCTCCTCCACCACCGCCACCGCTATCGCTATCGGATGGCTGATTATTATTTGGTGAATTATTAGATGGAGTAGTATTTGGTGAATTATTAGAAGGAATAGTATTAGTGGGTTGGGAACTAGTATTGCCACCTATATCCAAAGTATGAAATTTATAAATTCCGGTTGTTCCATCTTCTAAAGTAAATAAACCACCTACAGATGGGGAGTGAATATGATTTATTGAAGTGATTTGACCGTTTGCATTAACATTATAACTAATCACATCTTTACCATAGATTGTTGATAATATTTGATTGATATATGCATCATTAAAAGTTCCACTGAGATTATTGCCACCAGTACTTCCACCGCTATTAGTGTTGTCATAAGTAGTACTACTGCTACCGCCACTGAAACCCATACTTCCGTCATCGACCCAGTCATCCTCCATTGTACTCATTCCATAACTTACTTGCCCTAGAAACAAGCATAAGAAAGCAAGAGCTAAATTAAAATATTTTTTTTTCATAATGTGTTATTTTTTAATTAAAATAGTGCGTAACACCTGATTGTTGTAATACAGGTTCAGGATATAGTTGCCTTTGAGGGCTCTAAAAGGTATCATTTGTTCTTGCAGTCCTATGCCAGAGGTGTTTAGGTTTTGCTCATATTTTAGATTTCCCGAGAAGTCGTATATCTTGATAGCGATAGGAGTTTGCTCCTTTAGGTCAAAGCTGAGTTTAAAACTTTCGGACGCTACAGGGTTTGGGTAGATCACCACTTTAGATACTATGGCATGGGTGGTATCTGTACTGGTTTTATCTGCTTTACGCTTCAAGATGATGTACATTGGTTTTTCGTTTTCCTGGTACTTGGTATTGAAGAGCTGCAAGTTGCCTACTAGGTAGATATCATCATGGTTTTCTATAATTTGGAGTTTGGCATTTTTGAATTGATAGGATTCCAAAGCTGGTATGTCGTAATGATTGAATCGGTCAATTTTGGTATCCTGAAATGCAATTTCTTTGTCCTCGATAGTGGCTTTAAAAGCGATAGAATCACCTTCATGCTCAATCCAAATGCCAGTAAGGTCTTTGCTTTTTTGGTCGATTGTTACTTGTATTGCCGTATTGCTCAGTACATTTTGTCCGCTCCAATCGTAGCGTAACAAATTCCCTGTGTATTCACCACTAATTTTGTTTTTAGTGATTTTTTGTTTGAGTTTAGGTAGTTTTTTAGGAAATTCTGTGCTTATAACCTCTACATTTTCGTCGAGGGTTGTAGATAAAGTTAGGGCTTGATTGGGTGTTGCATTTTCGGGTTTGGTCTGTTCCAGCTCGGCATTGGCTCTTTCTAGTCCAAAATCAGCGGCTTTAGTAAACCAAAACTTGGCCTTTTCGGCATCTATGCTTACCCCGTAACCATTGCGATAGCAATAGCCTAGCATGTATGTTCCCATAGCATTGTCCAGATCTGCTGCTTGCTGAAATAAAGCAACTGCTTTGGTATAATCTTGTTTTGTACCAAAGCCTTTGTAATGCATGTAGCCTTGAGCATAAAAACAATGTTCACTTCCTTTTGTGGCACCTTCTTCAAAAACATTCAGGGCTTGTTTATAATCTTGAGGTACGCCCAATCCTTCTTTATAGATAAGGCCCCATAATACATAGGCTTCTAGACTGCCTGCTTTGGCTGCTTTTTTTGCATATTCTAGCGATTTGTCTAGGTCTTTTTTTGCACCACCTACACCTTCTTTGTATAAAAGAGCCATATTGTAGTAGGCATTTGCATAGCCTTTCTGAGCTGATTTTTCAAACCATTCGAGCGCAAGGGCTTCATTGACGGGTACACCCAAGCCTTTGCTGTAAATTAATGCGATTGCGTTCATGGCTTCGGCATTGCCCTCAGAAGCTTTTTGGATAAACGTTTTTAGTGCCGCTGCCGGATTATAGCTTCGACTTGCTTCTTTAAGTTGTGTTCGGGCAATGACTAAATCATCGGGTTGTTTTTCTTGCGAAAAAACCTGCATAGTCCCCAAAAGTAGCAGTAGGGACAGCCCAATTCTATTTATTTTTTTCATATGTTTTATTTAAAATAGTATTGATTAATTATCTATAAAGATGAATCAGCAACAATATATTTGCTAGTCAGAAAGGTTTAAAAACGCAAATCGTATTTAGTTTTTTGCTCGGTTTGTTTAATTTCGTCCAATTGCTTTAATAATTGCGGTTTGTTGAGTAGGACGTCTCTTCTTAAAAATACATTGCTTTTATTTTTATCCATTTTCACACGAGCATTTGCCACTAGGTATTTTATATGATAACTATTAAATTCTTTTATGGTGGTTGCTTTATCTAAGTCTTTTGTAAGCCCAATTTTGTCTAGTGAATTCCAATCGTTTTGTGCATTTAGCGTAGCAGTATTTTGGTTTTTCTGAACCAGCAAAAGTTCGATTTGTTTGGGTTCCAAAATCTTGGCTATAGCTCTGTTTTCGATAGCGTTGCGAGTTTTTCCTTTTTGGGGTACTAAATTTTGCGATTTTTCATTATGCTTATCATATACTATTTTTTTATATTCAAAGACCAAAGAATCTATTTGAATGGGTGTAAGATTTAATTCTTTTTGATATTTAATTGTTTCCGAAAATAGATTTTTTTTGTATTTTCCATTAGATGCAATAGCGTACCTGATCAAAATATTAGGTTCAAATAGAAAGTTGATTTTTTCTTTTAAATCCTTTTTATGTTTATTGTTTTCTTTTTTTGCTTTTTTATCGAAAGTTACATTTTTAGCCAAATGGTATTGATATATTTTGGCATAAAGCTTGGTGCTGTCTTCGGGCGTTGCTAATTTTAATTTTAGTATGTTGGTTTTAAACCTGGATTTTTTACTTTTAAGCTATCAAATACTTTTGATGCTTTGTCAAAATCTGGATAGTCAAGTTCATCAAATTCTATTTTTTTTCCTTCGTTGTTTACCCAGTAATAATCGGATGTGTAATGAATATCCATATTGGCTATCAAAAAATAGATTGCCTTGAGTTTCAAAGAGTCGCCTGTTTTATTGCAGTAAGCAATAG
>JAGNSI010000186.1 GCA_017988135.1 Pseudarcicella sp. | reverse complement strand
AAAACTAGTTTTTTTTTCAATTAGCGATTTTTGAATGGTGAATTAATAAAGCATTCCTAAAAATAAAATGAAACTATTATTTTGAACAAATTTATAAACAGCAACTAATATAGCATTAAAATAAAATTTGGCGTAATCAAGTTATAAACATAAATAAATATATAGCATGAAAATAATGTTTGGCGCAATCAAGTTATAAACAGAAATAAATATATAGCATGAAAAAAAAATTTCATGCTATATATTATCTTTTTTTAAACAAAGTATTTCAACTTGATAACTTCTTTTTCGTTTAGGAAACGCCAATTTCCTCTTGGTAAGTCTTTTTTGTTTAAGTTGGCAAAGGCTGTTCTGTCTAGTTTTAGTACTTCATAACCTAGGTGCTCAAACATTCTTCTTACAATACGATTGCGTCCCGAATGTATTTTTATCCCCAATACCATTCTGTCTGGCGTGATGGTACTTGCGTCGTCTGCTTTTATTTCACCATCTTCTAGTGTGAGTCCTGCCAAAAGCTTTTCTAAGTGCTCTTCAGAGATAGGCTTGTCTATTTCTACTTGGTATATTTTGGCTATTTCGTTTGACGGATGGGTTAGTTTTTCGGCTAATTCTCCGTCGTTGGTCAATAAAAGTAACCCAGTAGTGTTTCTGTCTAATCTTCCAACAGGGTAAATGCGTGATTCTGTTGCATTTTTTACCAGTTCCATTACCGTTTTACGGTCGTTGGGGTCTTCTGTAGTGGTGATAAAGTCTTTAGGCTTGTTCAGCAAAAGATATACTGGTTTTTCTCTACTAAGTAATTTTGAGCCGTATTTTACATGGTCATTTGGTTTTACTTGGTAGCCCATTTCTGTGATTACTTTGCCATTTACTTTTATTTCTCCTGCTTCTATCAACGAGTCTGCGTCTCTTCTTGAGCAAATACCTGCATTGGCGATAAATCTATTTAGGCGAATTTCGTCACCTCTTTTTTCTACACGCTCTATTTTTTTTTGTATTTTTTTAGGCGCATTTTCTTTGAATCTATCTATGTGATATTCAGGCGTTTTTTTGTCAGAATCTTCGTAGCGACTATGAGCTTTAAATAGTTTTTTGCCTCCAAAATTTGCTCTTGCATTACCTATTACTGGCAATTCTTTTCTTGTTCTTGAAGATGTGTTTTTTGTATTACTGTCTGAACTACTTGACGCATCATTGTATGTTTTTTTTCTTTCGAAATTATTTTTTTCGTTGTCTGAAACCGAAGAATCTCTGTAGTTTTTTTTGTGTAAATCGTCTTTAGCAAACCATTCTTGTGACGAGTTTTCAGTCTGATTGTCTATTTTTTTGTCAGCTTGTTCTTTGTTTTCAAATCTGCTTCCACGATTTTCGTTACGACCTTCATTGCTGTAAGGTTTGCGTTCCCAAGAGTTTGGTCTGTCGCTGTTGTTTCTTGGCGTTCTTTCAGCTTGATTTTTGTTTTCAAATCTGTTTCCGCTATTTTCACTGCGACCTTCGTTGCTGTATGGTTTGCGTTCCCAAGAGTTTGGTCTGTCGCTGTTGCTTCTTGGCGTTCTGTCAGATTGATTTTTGTTTTCAAATCTGTTTCCGCTATTTTCATTGCGACCTTCGTTGCTGTATGGCTTGCGTTCCCAAGAGTTTGGTCTGTCGCTGTTGTTTCTTGGCGTTCTTTCAGATTGATTTTTGTTTTCAAATCTGTTTCCGCTATTTTCATTGCGACCTTCGTTGCTGTATGGCTTGCGTTCCCAAGAGTTTGGTCTGTCGCTGTTGTTTCTTGGCGTTCTGTCAGCTTGATTTTTGTTTTCAAATCTGTTTCCGCTATTTTCACTGCGACCTTCGTTGCTGTATGGCTTGCGTTCCCAAGAGTTTGGTCTGTCGGTGTTGCTTCTTGGCGTTCTGTCTGCTTGATTTTTGTTGTCAAATCTATTGCCACGACTTTCATTGCGTCCTTCGTTGCTATAAGGTTTGCGTTCCCAAGGATTGGGTTTGTTGGTTGAGCTTCTGTCAGAATAAATTTTGGGAGCTGGTTTTTCACCTCTCAACTCTCTCTGAACCTCTTCTTTTCTGATACGAGTGTTTTCTTTACGCTCGCTGCTGAATTCTTCTTTTTGAATTCTTTTTCTCATGATTTTAATTTTTTAAATTGCAACATCACTGCTGTAAATAATTTTTGAATTGACCCGCCAATATTTTTTGGTAAAAAGGTCAGCACATTTTTAATGCATTATCATACTTTTAACGTATGTAATGTAAATAAGATACAAAGATAATTGAAAATAATTTTATTGTATGATTTTTATATTTATTTAAATTAAAAGTAAAAGCAAAAAAGGTAGGTGTTTTTTGTCTTAATCAATTCTTTAAAGCATAATTAACAATTAGAATAAATGACCATAAAGCAAAATATAGCAACGATATATTCTCAATTACAAAATAGTAAAGCTAGCTTGATAGCAGTTACGAAAACAAAACCTGTGGCTGACTTGCAAGAGGCGTACGATGCTGGTTGTAAGGTTTTTGGAGAAAATAAGGTGCAAGAAATGGTAGATAAGCAAAGTGAATTGCCTGCAGATATTGAGTGGCATTTGATAGGTCACCTGCAAACCAATAAGGTGAAGTTTATAGCACCATTTGTGGCAATGATACACGCTGTGGATTCTATGAAATTGCTCATTGAAATAAACAAACAAGCTCAAAAAAACAATAGGGTGATACCCTGTTTGTTACAAATATTCATAGCCCAAGAAGAAACAAAGTTTGGATTATCCCAAGATGAAGCTCTCGCCATACTTAACGATGCTGCTTTTGGAAGTCTCGAAAATATTAAAATAGTAGGTCTTATGGGGATGGCTACTTTTACAGATAATATGGAGCAGGTAAGAAATGAATTTAAATCCCTAAAAAACATTTTCGACCAAATGCAGCTTTTGCCATATCAAAAGAATGTTGATTTTTGTGAGATTTCTATGGGAATGTCGGGCGATTATATGATTGCTATAGAAGAAGGTTCTACTTTAGTAAGAGTAGGTTCTGCAATATTTGGAGGTAGATAGTATTGTTGGCTACCACAAATACAAAAATTGGGTAGCCATATTTTGTTTATATTTTTGGATCAAACAAATCGCTAGAAAGGTATCTGTCCCCACGGTCGCAAATAATACATACTATTACACCAGTGTCAATTTGCTGGGCAAGTTTTACAGCAGCAGAGGCTGCTCCGCCACTACTCATTCCGCCAAAAACACCCTCTATTTTCGCCAATGTGTTTGCCATTATTCGGGCTTCATCTTCCGAAATGTCCATTATCGTATCTACACGGCTGGGGTTGTATATTTTGGGTAAATAATCTGCCGACCATCGTCGAATTCCTGGTATTTTAGCGCCTTCAGTAGGTTGACAACCAACAATTTGAATGTTAGGGTTTTTTTCTTTCAAAAAGAGCGATGTTCCCATTATAGTGCCAGTAGTGCCCATAGAAGAAACAAAATGAGTGATTTTTTCTTGGGTATCTTTCCAAATTTCAGGTCCAGTGGAATGGTAGTGTGCCATGTAATTGTCTGGGTTGCCAAATTGGTCTAGCATAAAAAAGTTTTCTTTTTTTACCTTATTTTCAGCATAATCTCGTGCCCCCTCAATGCCAGTTTCGGCAGGAGTGAGTGTTACTTTGGCTCCAAAAGCTTCCATTGTGAGTACTCGCTCACGGGTAGAATTTTCGGGCATTACCAGTTCTATGTTCAAATCAAACAATCTTGCAATCATTGCCAATGCAATACCTGTGTTTCCAGAGGTAGCTTCTATCAATTGACTCTGCGAGTTTATTTCTCCTCTTTCTAGCGCACCTTTTATCATGCCATAAGCGGCACGGTCTTTCACAGAGCCACCAGGGTTGTGCCCTTCTAGTTTGCCATAAATGGTTACATTGGGGTTAGGATTTATTTTTTTTAGTTCCACTAAAGGTGTGTTTCCTACAAAATCAAGCAGTGTTGCCATTATTCAAATATTTTTACGTTTTCTTGATGGTATATTTTTGAGTTTGGTTTTAAGCTTTTTGTAAGCCAAACGTTTCCACCTATTATCGCATTCTCGCCGATGATGGTATCTCCTCCCAAAATAGTAGCTCCAGCATATATCACTACATTATCTTGAATAGTGGGGTGACGT
>JAGNSI010000185.1 GCA_017988135.1 Pseudarcicella sp. | reverse complement strand
GATATCAATAGTATTGGGTGGTACCGTTAAATATAAAAAATAACTAGGTTGTGCCCCATCTTTCAAAATCCCATCATAAGCCGCCATAACGGCATGATGCAAATAACCACTTTTTATAAAACGGTCGTTTACAAAGAAAAATTGCTCCCCACGGTTCTTCTTCGCGAATTCAGGTTTACTAACAAATCCTTGAATACCTACTATTTCTGTTTCTTCCTGAACAGGAACTAATTTTTCATTGGTTTTACCCGAAAAAATATTGACAATTCGTTGACGCAAAGTAGAAGGTGGCAAATTAAACATATCGCTGCCGTTGTGGTAAAATGTAAAATGAATTTTTGGGTGAGCCAAAGCGACCCGTTGAAACTCATCAATAACATGTTTATATTCTACAATATCTGATTTCAAAAAGTTACGGCGAGCAGGAATATTAAAAAACAAATTCTTAACTGCAAAAGAAGTTCCTTTTGGCAAAACGGCCACTTCTTGAGAAACAAACTTACTTCCTTCAATAACGATATGCGTACCAAGTTCTTCTTGATCTTGTTTAGTTTTCATTTCGATATGCGCAATTGCAGCTATAGATGCCAACGCTTCCCCACGAAATCCTTTGGTATGCAAAGAGAATAAATCTTCCGCTTGACGAATTTTGGAAGTGGCATGACGTTCAAAACACAAACGTGCATCCGTAACACTCATCCCTAATCCATTATCAATAACCTGTATCAAAGATTTTCCTGCATCTTTTATAATTAACTTGATATCAGTTGCTCTAGCATCAACAGCATTTTCCAGTAATTCTTTTACAACTGAAGCAGGTCTTTGTACGACTTCTCCAGCGGCAATTTGATTGGCAACATGATCAGGAAGTAATTGAATAATACTCGACATTAAAAAAAATTGGTTTTAGCGTTTAAGGTTTAAAAGGGTTCAAACCCAAAGATTACAAATTTAAGGAATTTCTATTGGGTTTTGTAGTTTAGTTAATCATAAAAAAAACAAAAAACCTATACTATTTAATGAACAGTATAGGTTTTATAAGTTTATTTTATTTTTATTACTCTTCTAGTTCTAGAGGCAAATTTTCAATTCGTAACGCTCCTGATGACAACAAATGCTGATTATCAATCTGGTGGCTTAACGACGCCTGTTGACGAATATAAGCCATTTTTATAGCTGCAATGGCCGCCTCAGTTCCTTTATTACCATGTATTCCTCCACTTCTATCTATGGATTGTTGAATCGTATTATCGGTAAGAACACAAAATATAACAGGAATATCTGTTTGAACATTTAAGTCTTTTATTCCTTGTGTTACACCTTCGCAAACAAAATCAAAATGTTTCGTTTGACCTTGAATAACACATCCAATAACAATTACTGCATCTACATTTTGTGTTTGCAACATTTTCTTGGCACCATAAATAAGTTCAAAACTTCCTGGTACGTTCCAACGAATAATTTGTTGTGGCGGAACATGATTTTCTAAAAGGGCTGTAAAAGCTCCACTATAAAGACCTTCTGTAATGGTTTCGTTCCATTCTGAGACAACGATTCCAAAACGAAAATCTTTCGCATCTGGAACTTTATTTTTGTCATATTCGGATAAATTCTTGTTTTCGGTAGCCATCTTAAAAATTAGATTTTAGAGGTTATTAGTTAAAAATTAAAGGTTAGAATTTACAAGCTATCAGACCAAATCCAATCTCTTACAAAATCTAACCCCTAATTTACAAAATTTAATCTAGTATTACTGTGCCAATCCTATCAAAACATCAACAGAAGAAGCTTCTGGTGTTGTATCGTAGTTTTCTTTTATATCAGTAAAATACTTAAGTGCTTCTTCTTTATTACCTAGAGCTAAAGCCGCTTTTCCAGCTTTCAATAAAAAACGTGGTGTTGTGAAATCATTTTTGCTAATTTCAGCCGCTTTTACATAACTCTCTAAAGCTTCTTTTTGTTGGTTTTTTTGAGAATAGGCATCTCCAATTGCCCCTTTTGCCAAAGCGCTTAAAATAATATCTTCTGAAGTGAATTTGTTTAAATAATCAATAGCTTCAGTATACTTACCTGTGTTCAAATAAGCGATACCCGCATAATAATTAGCTAAATTTCCAGCAGCTGTTCCTGAATATTCATCTGCAATTTTAACAAATCCAAATTTACCTTCAGAACCATTCAATGCTAATTTATACAAAGAATCACTTGCAACTCCGTCAGTAGCTTTTTGAAAATCCTGTTGTGCAACAAACATTTCATTTGCAGCTTCATCTTCTTTTGGAGAAGCAATAAATTTTTGGTATGCCAAATATCCAATAGTAACTAATGCAACCGCAGCAACAAATCCAATAATTATTTTTTGATTTTTAGCTACAAAATCTTCCGTTTTAGATGCAGTTTCATCTAATTTCGAAAAAACACCAGCAGTTGTACTGTCTTTTTCGTCAATTTTTACGTCTTCAAAAACTTCTTTTACTTCTTTTTCTTTTGGTGCTTTATATCCTCTTTTACTATAAGTAGCCATTTACATTTAATTTAGTGAGTGGCAAAAATAAAATTTTTATTGAAACCGACGTAAAAAAAATTGATTTTATATTCAAATAAGAAAAATATTTTTCTGCATTGGCTTTTCTTTGTCCAAAAAGACAAAATATTTACTATTGAAAACTGCTAAAAGTCTTATTTATCAATAATTTTCAATAATTTGCACCGGCTTTAAAACCGGCAATAAAAACCCCATTTTCACTATACCTTTTAAATGTATTTAAAAAAAATATCGTTATTCAATTATAAGAACTTTTCCGAGGCTAATTTCGAGTTTGACGGTAAAATAAATTGTTTTGTGGGCAGAAACGGCATTGGTAAAACAAATGTCTTAGATGCAATATACCATTTGTCGTATGGTAAAAGTTATTTCAATCCATTAGCGGTTCAAAATATCAAACACGGCGAAGAGTTTTTTGTAATCGATGCCGAATTTGAAAAAAATGAAAGAAACGAGCAAATTGTTTGTAGTCTTAAAAAAGGGCAAAAGAAAATACTAAAGCGTAATGGCAAACCTTACGAAAAGTTTTCAGATCACATTGGTTTTGTGCCTTTGGTGATTATTTCGCCTGCCGACAGAGATTTAATTGTCGAAGGAAGCGAAACCAGACGAAAATTCATGGATAGTGTCATTTCGCAATTAGACAGTCCTTATTTACAACAGCTCATTCAATACCAAAAAGTAATGAGTCAGCGCAATGCCTTATTGAAATACTTTGCTCTAAATCATGTTTTTGAAAAAGACACCTTATCTATATATAATGAGCAACTAAATGGCTTTGCAAATTATATTTTTGAAAAAAGAAAAGTATTCATCGAAGCCTTTGTTCCCATTTTCAATACGCATCATCAAGCTATAACTGGTTCTCAAGAAACCGTACAACTGAATTATGAAAGTCATTTATTCGAGAATGATTTGTTAACTCTTTTACAAGAAAACATCAATAAGGACAGAGCTTTACAATACACTAGCGTAGGAATCCATAAAGATGATTTATCATTTGAAATCGATCATCATCCAATAAAGAAATTTGGTTCTCAAGGCCAACAAAAATCGTTTTTGATTGCACTAAAACTTGCTCAATTTGAGTTTTTAAAGAAACAAAGTGGTGTAAAACCTATTTTGCTTTTTGATGATATTTTTGACAAATTAGACGAAAGTCGGGTGGCCAAAATTATCGAGATGGTTAACAGTGATACTTTTGGACAACTTTTTATTTCGGATACACATCCTGAACGTACGGAAAGCATCGTAAAATCGACACATCAGACGTATAAAATTTTCAACTTATAACTTTTATTTAATAAATTGTAATACCAATGAAGCTAAAAAAAGAAGTACTTTAGCTTCTTACAATTTTAAATTCAAAACTAATGAAACTACATACTTTATATCTCGCAATTTTATCTTTTGTCATTTTATCGTGTACTGGTCAAACTACTAAAGGAGTAAAAACTATAGACGCTGTTTCTTTTTCGAAAAAAATACAAGAAACAGAAAGTCCACAAATTTTAGATGTCAGAACGCCTGAAGAATATGCTTCCGAACATATCGATAAAGCCGAAAATGTGAATTGGTTAGGAGACAGTTTTGTTGTTTCGGCTGAGAAATATGACAAGTCAAAACC
>JAGNSI010000003.1 GCA_017988135.1 Pseudarcicella sp. | reverse complement strand
CCTTACGTATATGTATTATTTAGCTCGGCAAGCTGGTGGACTTACCGACAAAATGTTTGAACAAAATCCACAACAAAGTATCAGAAATCGAAATTGGTTCCAAATAAAATGGTTGGTACCTGCTATATCTGGAGATTGGCAAATCAGCACTAAATCAAAAATAAACTTTAGAACTTATGGTTTGATCGCCGAAAGAGGTTCGATAGGAAACATTGTAAATTTACTAAAAGACCGCACAGACACTACCACCAGAAGGCAGCTTTCTTATGATAGATTTTCTAACTTTGGCACTGAAATCAGGTGGTTGTATACTTATTCGTTATTCAAACAAAAATCATCATTATTGGTAGGAACACGCTGGTTTCAAGGCAATACGCAACGCCAACAAGGTACAGGAATCAATGGACAATCTGCCAATTTTGAATTTCAAAACCCTACTGCTATCAACGAAATAGACACCCGATTTCCAAGTATAAATAGGGCTGTTTTTGTAGAAAATATTTTTTGGATAAACCCTAAATGGAGCATTACACCAGGTGCAAGATTCGAAAACATCATCAGTAAAACTTCGGGCATCAGCTTCGACAAAAGTGGTTTAAAACTAAATAACAACTTTTCAAAAACACGAAATTTCATATTATTAGGTTTAGGTACCAGCTATCATTTAAAACCAGAAATTGAAGTTTATGCCAACATTTCTGAAAACTACAGCCCTATCAATTTTTCTGACATCATAGTACGCTCGCCAAACTTCTCTGTAGACCCTAACCTCAAAGATGTTACAGGTTTCAATGCTGACTTCGGTTTCAGAGGCAAAAACAAGTTTTTGAGTAGCTTCGACATCAGTGCATATTGGATGGCTTACAACAACAGAATAGGATTTATCAACAAAAAAAGCCCCGACGGGCTAGAGGTATTAATGGAACGCACCAATATTGGCAAATCGCAAAGTATAGGTGCAGAAACATTTATAGAAACCAGTATTTCTAAAATAATAAAACAAAATCCTAAATATGGTGATTTTAGTATTTTCAACTCCTTATCATATACTTTTTCACAATATTTAGAAGCTCCACTCAAGTACATGATAGGTAACGACGTAGAATATGCTCCACGGTTTATTCAACGTACTGGAATTACTTATAAGCTAAAAAACCTAAAAACTACTGTACAATACGCTTATACAGATAATCAATTTTCTAATGCCGACAATACAGAAAAACCTACAGAAAATGGATTATTAGGCCTAATTCCTGCATATAGAGTGGTAGATTTTACGGTAAATTATAGCTTCAAAATCATGAATGTATCTTTTTCGGCAAATAATATTACTGATACTAAATACTTCACAAGACGAGCTACAGGCTACCCTGGCCCAGGCATTATTCCTTCGGACGCTCGAAGCTTTTTTGTAAGTGTAGGAGTTAAAATCTAAAAGGTTTCGCCTTTCATTTCTATACTTTTACTTTTTAACAAAACTAGTCCAGCTGTTTGAGGATCATAATCAATTTCAAATTCTTCGTTTTGGAATATATTTGCTATAGGTGAAAATATTTTTAAAATATCGTCAGTCATTAGCTTGCCAAAATATTTAAATTTAAATTTATTGGGAGAAGTAATAGTTGGTTCATACCCCAAAATATTCTGAACTCTTGCTCCATTCTGAGAAAATACATAAAATATATAAACGTCGCCATCTGCCCTAAAAACGACTGCTATTTCATTCAGTATTCTTTCTGTATCATTTGCATCCGATCTGTATGTTTTCAAGTCTGATTTCATTTTTTCAAAAAGCGTCTTGAAGGCTGATGTTTGATTTTCTAACTTTTCATTTAATAAAAAGCCGTTTATAAAACCATTAGCTATCATGCTCACAAGAGGAATGGTAGGGCGAACAGATTTATCAAAATAAACTTGATTTTGACCCGATTTGAAATAATATTTCTTTTTTATACTATCCCAAAAAATTTCATCTATTTGATATCCAAGCACTTCAAATGTTTCAGAAAATTTCAAGCTATTTAATGTGAAATAAAAAGGCATTGAGACTTCATTTATCTGATTCCCTTCAGGGAAAAGTACTTTTACTTTTTTGGTAATTAAATTAAAATTAAAGTCATACGACTTGTTGCCAACCTTGAGTATATCGTAACCATTTTTATTAAAATATGCACTAAAATTGTCTAATTGTTCTTTCAGCACACCCGTTTCCACTTTTCGTTTTTCTTCGGCCGTCATGGCGGTCATTTCCATTGGAGTTGAGTTTCTATTACCAATAAGTATAATTTTCGTATCATTGGCACTTTCTATTCGAAATTCTTGGTCTCCTAGATATCCTTCACCTACATTTCCTCCTACAGTATATGGGTCGGCAATATAATTGACATAGCCATAGGTATCAAACACCAACGTAGGTTTTAGTTTTAACTGTACATCGTATGTACTTCGTGAAGGCAAACTGGCGGTGGAATCATCGATGTCGGCATAAGTGGTTACATTATTTTTATCGTCGAAAATCATAAAAAAGCTAAAGCCCGCTCTTTTCCCACCTTCTGTTACACAGGTTGCTTTCCAGCCGTGCGGTGCACTGCGAAGTATATTTTTATATTCATCTAAACGCTGCTGTGTTCTTTGATCTGCAGATTGCTCAAATAGAGGTTCAACTTTGTTTTCAGAACATGCCAAAAACACAAAACCAAGTATGATATACAATAAAAATTTAGTTTTCATTTTTAATGCTAATTTAAAATGCCAATTTGCCCTAAAAATTAAGGGTAATCTGTAAAAAATATTACTCCGAAAACTTCTGAATTGCAGCAAAAGTAGCATTTTGCAGTTCGTTAAAATCTATATTAAACGTATCTCTGTAATACTTTATCACCAATTGTTTCTTCTTTATCAATTTTATTTTACCTTCTTCAGTTTCTGAATTTTCAATTAAATTATCAAATCCTTGCTTTCCTTCTACAAGCATTAGTGCTATCATTTCTACAAAATCTTCATTAAAAGCTAGCATAGCATAAGGTGTAATAAAACCCTTATCGTAGGCTTCTTGATCCGATACATTGTACCAATTGGAAGTATAATCTTTAGATATCGACCGATATTCGTTAGGATAATCTTTGTTTTGATTGAGTATATGCCCAAACTCATGGTGTATAGTATGTAACATTTGTTTGAGCAAATCTTTGTTTTTTATACTAAAACCATTTACATCATATATCACTACTTTCCTACCACCTTCGGCTGTACCAAGTGTTATTGTTCCGTCAAGGTTAAAACTATTACTACCAACCAGTATAAATTGTTTTAGTCCATAAGTTTTCATAAAAGTTTCACCAGCTATTGCTTCATACGGTTCTATCCAAACTTTCTGAATTGCATCCATTACAGGTTGTATCTTGCCTGTTTCTGGTGGCACCAAATTTTTATCTAAAGGCACTTCAAATGGATCCCAGTGGTAAACAACCTCTATATTGTAAGGTTTGGTGAAATTATCAGCTAGCCAATTATCTAGCTGAGTGTTTCGTACTTTTACCAACATTGGGTCTTTTACGGTTTTTATTGTTTCTTCTTGTTTACAGCTTACAAGTGTGAGAAACGTTGCTATCAATATTAAAACATTGTTGTTCATATTTTTTCCATTAAGAAATAAAATAAATTCGACCTATCAATTTCTTTCTAAACCACTCAAAATCACGTCAGAAGGTAACTGAAAAATACGCCTTTTATCTGTAGTAGTGATAGCATCTTCTCTTCCATCAGGAAATTTATGTCTTACTAATTCACCATTTTCCACTAAACGCAACAAATCAAACCACCTCATGCCTTCGTGCATAAATTCTTTTCTTCTTAAATCAAGAATAGTTTCAAAAATATAACCAGCAGTAAGATTATCATTTCCGTTAGAATAGTAAAGATTATTCTTCTCAGCCGTAAAATCATGCGTTTGGGGATTATAATTATCTACTCTTTTACTGTAAAAAACATTTAATTCATCCAAAACTCCTTTAGCATTACCTAAATGAAAATTAGCTTCAATTCTGTTTAAAGCCACTTCATCTGCAGTGAGTAAAGGTATGGTTACGTATACATCTCCAATGTCTGAGGTTGGTGAAGACTTCACAAATACTTCGCTAAATTTTGGTAAAAAACTAGTTTCGCTTGAGCTATAGGTAGCATATGATAGTCTACCGCCTGTTGGTGATCCATTATAATACAATTCTTCAGCAAGATTGCTGCTTAAACCATACCTTTGATTTCTAAAATACCTAGTCCATACCGATCTAGTTTCAGCCAAAAGTAGATTAGATGGCTCAGAACCCTTAGGGTACAAAAGTGACAATTCATTATAAGATTTTGTAGCATACTCACCATTCCAATCTCTCAGCATTGACCCTATTTCTTCAATAGGCGATACCATATTGGCATGATACACAACTTTGTTTAAGTCTGAAACATTTGAAGTTCCAGAGCGATATAAATAATATCGCGATGCAAAAGCATGGGCTGCTGCTTTGGTAAAATGAAAAGCTTTTGTTCCATTTTTATAAACATTATCATCTATCAGCTTCAAACCATCTTTTAAGTCGCTTTCAATTTCCTCGTATACAAAGCGAACCGTTTTACGTTCGTACTTTTTTAGAACTACATTTTCTATTTCTTTCACATACGGGATTCCTGGATCTGAACCTGCTGTTCTGCTGTTATAAAAATTACTAAAAATATTCACTAGCATAAAATGTGTATAAGCCCTTGCTAGCAATGCTTCTCCCTTGTAAGGCATCAAATCGGGCGTATTGCCTAGCTTGTTTATGGCATCTAAAGCCATATTGGCATGATTGATAGCTGCATAGCATTCTGACCAATAAAAATTGGGGGTATCTTCTATATCTAGCGTTACTTCTTTGAAATAATAAGGCAGGCTATACTCACTAGTCGGCTCGGCTGCAGCTTCTATCACACTCACATTGTCGCTTATTAATTCACAAAAAGGCATGTAATTGGCACGTGGATAAGCGTTTACGAGAAGTTCTGCTATTTTACTTTTCGAATTCAATTCCGAGCGATTGTCTGGAACTGTATCTAAATAATCGTCACAGGAATAAGCCAATACACCTGTAAAAAATATAGCTATGATATATAAATTTTTCATAATAAATATTAATTAAAGTGTAAGACTGATAGACATAGAAACCTGTTTAGGTTGTGGCAGAGCTACTCCACCAGATCCAAAAAACTCTGGGTCTTGCCCGTTCAACTTTTTATCTGCAAAAAGCAACAAAAGATTGGTTCCTGTAGCGGTAACACTCATAGATTTGAAACCCATTTTTTTAAGTACTTTACCGGTTGCTCTATAACTGAATGAAATACTTTTAAAACGTACAAAATCGCCATTTGCAACCCTTATGTTTGAAATATTATAGGCTTGGTACGGCAACATGTCTCCCGGAAATCCTTCTTCCATTCTTGCATCCAATATCACAGGAATATTGGTTTTGAGCTCATCTTTGGGAAGTATCCATCTATTCAAAAACTCATAAGGCATGGCATTGATATCGTTGTATTCGTCACTAAAGGCTGGATCTAAACGTATTTTGTTTCCTCCTTGATAAGAGAAAAACAAGGATAATGATAAATTTTTGTACGAAAAAGTATTTGAAAAACCACCTGTAGCTAACGGATCTACTGAGCCTTCATATTTCAAGTATTTTGTCACTTGAGCTTGTAAATCTATGGTGGGCGATACTTCTCCTGTTTCATTTTTAAAGACAGGAACCCCAAATTCATTCAAGCCATTGCTTTCTACAGAATACAAACCTCTAACTGGTCTTCCGAGTTGTGGCCCACCTACGTTTTTCACCAAATCGTTGATAATTGGAAAGTTTTTTAGCTTGGTGATAGTATTGCTAAAATAACCGAATACAACACTGGTTTTCCATTTAAAATTTGTTTGATTGATAATATTTGCCCCAAAAGTTATATCTATTCCTCTTGACCGCATATCGGCAACATTGGCTTTCTTAAAATATTCTCCACCTACACCTGAAGTTCTGATTTCGTTTATCAAATCAAAACCATTTCTTTGGTACATATCTACCGAAAGGTTGTATTTATTCTGAAAAACACCCATATCAAAACCTATGTTGGTTTCATATTGTTTTTCCCAAGTAAGCTCATTGTTTTCTAAATCTTCCACAAATATCGACGATTCTTTTTCGTCGTCAAACTGCCTATTGGGAATTCTATTTTTAAGTATGGCTGTAGAGTTTTGAGCATCACCTATGCTTGCTGTAAGACCATAAGTAGCTCTGAATGAGAGTGCATTAAATATTTTATTATCCTTAAAAAAACTTTCCTCTTTTACATTCCAAGATCCACTGACATTCCAAGTGGGAAGCCATCTGGCTCTTGATGATTTACCTAGTTGATTGGAGCCGTCCATTCTGAAAGTACCATTGAAAGTAAATCTTTTTTGGAATGAATAGGTAGTATTTAAAAAAGCTGCCACTGCCCTATCTCTAGTATTTTCTACCCCAAAATATTGAAAATTCGTCAAAAGATCTTTTTGAATTGCCCTATAATCGGTAAAAGGCATTCCTCCTTTATCGAATTGATAGCCAAAGCCATTGGTGAAACTTTCTTGCCTATCGCTATATTTAATTTCTGAACCAATAAGGGCTTTCATGATATGCTTTGTATCGTCGCCATTGTTCCAATTCAACATCAATCTACCATAATAATTAGTCAATTTATTCTCCTTGGTATTGTACATTCCGCCGTAGGGCAAAACACTAATTGGGGTATTGTCTGGAAATTCTGGATCTCTAAATAAAAACTTATTATTGTCTGCAATATTTTTATTTTCTGCTGCCCTATAAGCACCTGCAAGATTCGAGTTTTCGAAAATTTTATGTTCGGTAGTAGTAAGTACAGTTCTAGCTAATGCGGTAATGTCTAAAGCAAAATTATCATTGATAGTATATTTTATTTCGGGTTGAAACTTTGCGTCTAGTTGGTTGAGTTCTATAAAATTATGCTGGGTTTCGTGTAAAAAATTAAACGGAGCATAGTTTTGTTTATAAAATTCTAAATTGCCATTTTCGTCATGAATTGCCATTGTACGGCTGGCATTTAAGGCATAACTAAAAGGATTTATATCAAAATCTCTTTCGTATTTGCCTTCTATTGGATTGTCTTGCCTGTCTTTCGAACCTGGTACTTTTTGTTTTCTGAGTGATGCTGTCATCCCAAAAGTAAGAGATAACTTACTGTTGAGATTAAAATTTGACCTAAAGTTGGCAGTATATCTATTTACCTTATCAGCGATAGTTCTACCTTGATCGTTGAGAAAAGAAGTAGAAAAATAATATTGACCGTATTCGTTGCCCGAATTAAAACTCAAGGAATGGTCTTGAAGTAAAGAGTTTCTGAATAAATTATCAAACCAATCGGTATTAATGGATGAATATCTTTTCAAAAAATTATTTTTTGCTTCATCAGTATTTTCCAAACCAAATTTTTTAGTTTCGGGGTCATACGTATTTATTAAATCATACATTTTACCATAAATACCAGAGTTGGCTTTGGTGGCAGTTTGCGAATGTCTCAACCAACCTTTTTGATACATTTCTTTGTAAACTTCCATTTGGTCAGCCGAGTTCATGATATTAAACTCGCTATAATTGGGTTTCAATGAAACAGACATATTGGTAGAATAACTCATGGTAGGCTTCTGATTTTTACCTCTTTTAGTAGTAATTACTACTACGCCATTCATGGCTCTACCCCCATAAAGTGCTGTGGCAGAAGCATCTTTTAGCACCTGAAAACTTTCTATATCGTCGGCATTAATCCCTGCTACCGAAGAACCCAAAAGCGTACTTGCATTTCCCGAAGAAAGATCGTCGTTAGAAATATTCAGTACGTCTTCTAATATAACACCGTCTATCACCCAAAGTGGTTTATTTTCTCCCGAAATAGAGGTTGCTCCTCTTACTCGAATCTTAGGTGCTGCTCCAAAAGTTCCCGACACATTTTGAACAGACACTCCTGCGGCTCTTCCTTCTAACATTCTGCCTACTTCGGTTACACCAGCGGTTTTTATATCATCTGCTTTTAGTTTTACAGAAGCTCCCGTAAAAAGCCCTCTATTCATTTTTTGATAGCCCGTTACCACTACTTCATCTAAGCTTTTGGCATCGTTTTCTAAGATTATTTCAAATTTCGACCTTCCTTTTGTAGATAACTCTTGAGATACATAACCGATTGCAGAAAAAACAAGTAGCGCATTCTCATTCACTTCGAGCTTAAATTCGCCTACATCGTTGGTTATTGTACCATTTTTAGTACCCTTTTCTCTGATAACTGCACCCGAAACAGGCACTTTCACGCCCTGACTATTTATTTCAAACACAACACCAGAAACAACTGTATTTATGTTGAGCTGAATATTACTTTTATGAAAAAATAAATAGTTAGAATTTGCAACTGAATAGTGTACAGCAAACAAAAAAAGCAAAAAAACAAACGACTTGATGAAAGAATTGATAAGGGATTTATAATTTTGTGTCATAGTATTGTTTCGTTTTAAGCCGACAAAGTAATCTTAGATCTCGCACAAATACCACCCAACGGTGGGTTAAATTTAGACACTTCTACAGTTACAGAATCCACTTGCTGAAATTGTTGTTTTATTTCCTCAATAATATTGAAAGCTATATGTTCGAGTAGTCTAGTTTTTTTTGCCATAATTCTATCCACTATTAAATATACTTCTGCATAGTTAATCGTGTATTTTAGGTCATCTGAAACTGCGGCAGCGTTTATATCGCAATCTAATTCAACGTCTACTTGGTATTTATTTCCTATTTTTTGCTCCTCATCACTTACACCATGATAAGCAAAAAACTCCATTCCCTCTAAAGCAATTTTTCCCATTTATTCAATACTAAAAAAAAGTTGGTGTTAAACTTCGTCAAAAAAAGAACCTTCTCCTATAAGATTTCCTTTAGCAATTTCGTCCATTACAGCTCTTACTGTTGGTAAGCCATGACCTTCCTTTATTTTAGTATCAATTTTCTTTTTCTTGACTTGCTGAACTTTGGAGCTGATAGTATCTTCTTCAATTTTAGATTTCAAAACAACCTCTTTTTCAATTGCTTTAGCATGTAATTTTTCAGCTGCCTCTACTACTACATCTGTAGGCTTTTCTTTCGGAGCTATTACAACTTTCGCTTCTTCTATTGCTTTGACTTCCGAATGCTTTTCAATAGATTGATTGATTAAGTTGCCGTGTTCTTTATGCTCAAACTTTGTGGTTTTGTCTAAAGTATCTAAAGCAAATTTCTTCAATTCTTCTACCATATTTGCCTTAAATTGCTCCATAGCATTCAAATCTCTTTCAAAATTTTTCAATTCATTTTCGGCCTCTTCTACTATGTATTTTGCTTTTATTTCGGCATCCGAAATAAAAATCTTTGAGGTTTTCTGTGCATCATCCATTATCGCACTTATTTCCGAATCTATTGCATTTCGTTTGTCTTGTACTTCTTGTGCAACTTGGCTCAATAAATAATTAGCTTCCGATTTTGCAGAAGTAACCAACATATCTGCTTCTCTTTTGGCTTTTTCGTTAATTTGCAGTTGAGATTGCTCTGCCGATTTTAATGTTTTAAACAATGTTGTCTCAATATCTTTCATCCGCTGCACTTCCTTTTCAGATGTTTCCAACATATTACGTAATGTCATAATTTCTTCCATCATTTTTTCCCATTCTTGAGAAAGAGACATCAAAAATGCATTTACCGAATCGGCATCATACCCTCTAAAACTTTTATCAAAAACCTGCTGACGAATTTCTATGGCTGTAATTTTCATTGTTTTATAATGCTTTAAAATTGTTAGACAGCAAAAGTTATTTTTGCTTGTTTAATAAACACAATGCCTAACAATATGTATTAATTGTATTTTAATATAATATACTAAACTCAAACTTCTAATTCCCAAACCGCTATTTGTCTATCGTCAGATGCCGAAATCAAAAGTTGGTTATATTTAGACCAAATCAATTTATTGATAGAAGTACCATGACCAGCATGCCTTGCCTTGTCTACCACTTTCAACAATTTAAACGTTTGGCTATCCCAAATCTTTATAGATTTATCCATGCTACTTGTTGCAATGTATTTCATGTCAGGACTTTGACATATAGAATTGATTGCAAATAAATGAGCAGGAATGTCATGCAGCAATTCATAATTATTGTCTACATCAAAAACCCTTAAATGGGCATCTCTTCCTCCAGTAACCAAATGCTTAAAATCGTTACTATAAAACACACTAAAAACAGAATTAGTATGATAATATAGTACTTTTTTAAGTGAAAAATCTATTAAATCAAATATTTTTATCGTAAAATCGCTATATCCTACCGCAAATTCATTTTTCAACGGATTTACGTCTAAAGTTCGCACACTTTTATCAGATGCTTTTATATGTTTTTTAACAGCAAAAGTTTCAATATCTATCACTACTATAGTACCATCTGAAAGACAAACAAAACTGTTATTCTCGTAAATTTTAATATCAAAAACAGACGCACTCGTAATTTTTAAAGAATTCACTGCAAGACCAGACAAGCAGTCAAAAACCTGAACACCTTCAAAATTTTGCCCCACCCACAAATGATTTCTTTTAGCATCAATACCAAGAGCATATACAGACGATGGAATTTTTGCCATCAATTTACCTAAATCAGGTTTAGACAAATCCCATTTCACCACAAAACCATCACCTCCAGACGAATAGAAATACTGGTTTAAACTATCAGCAACCAAAGCATAAACACAATCGTTATGACCCGAAAAATTATCGATTTTTTTTACATTCATATCATTCCACAATCCCCAAAATTAAATCAAATAAAGAGCATATTCAAATTATATTAAAAAGATTGGTAAATTGTACCTTAAACATGACAATTTTGCAATGCCAATAATTTTTGAAAAAACATTAAACAATACAAAACACCTTGTATTATGGGAAATCACAGAGTCTAAAACTTTCTTTTTAGATTATTTATCATTGCCAGTACAAATGATAAATGAACTAAATAAAATCACACATCCAAGCAAACAACTTGAATGGCTAGCTAGCAGAAGTTGTGTAAAATATCTTTTAAACAAAGAAAAAATCCCTTTTACAGGATTATTAAAAGACGAGCACAATAACCCACACTTCGAAAACAATCAATTTAAAGTCTCCATAACCCATTCACATCAATATGCAGCCGCTGTTATGGACAGCATCAATGAAGTGGGCATTGACATAGAACAGAAAAGCGATAAATTATTAAAAGTAGCTAATAAATTCTTAAATAATCAAGAATATAAATTTGCACAAAACAACGTAGAAATACTCTGTAAAATATGGTGTGCAAAAGAAAGCTTATATAAATTGTACGGCAAAAGAAATCTTAGTTTCAAAGAGAATATTTCAATTAAAGATTTCCACAAAGATGACACCTCAATAGAAGGTAAAATAATAGAAGAAAACAGTCAAAAAAATTACTCAATCAATATTTACAACTTCAATGACTTCATACTTACAGTCGTATAAAAGAAATTGGCAAGCCCTAATAGAACTTGCCAAATTTATATCACTAACACACCAAAATATAGTAAGTGAAATCACTGTACTATACTTTTAATATAATTCTTTAACGAACAAAACGCTACAAAGTCACATTCGAATTAAATAAATAACAAATTAAAATGAATTTTGTTTAAAAATTAAAGCAACACATTGAGCTGCAAGCCCCTCCTCTCTACCCACAAAACCAATATTTTCAGAGGTAGTAGCCTTGATAGACAAGTCATTAACATCAATACCCATTACCTCAGACAAACATACTTTCATTTCAGGAATAAAAGGATTTAATTTAGGTTGTTGTAAAATAATTGTAACATCAATATTACTAACCTCCCAATCTGCTGCTCTTATCATCTCAAGAACTTTCATCAATAATATCTTAGAATCAATGTTCTTAAAAGCAGGATCTTTATCTGAAAAATGATAACCGATATTTCTCATATTAGCAGCACCCAAAAGCGCATCACATATTACATGACATACAATATCTGCATCTGAATGCCCAACTGCACCTTTTGAATGAGGAATTAGAATACCACCACACCAAAAATCAAACCCTGCTTCTAACCTATGAACATCATAACCTTGACCAACTCGTATTTTCATATCAAAAAAATCAAAAATTTATAGATTTATAAAATAAGGTTGAACAATTATTTACATCAAAAGTCTCAACTGCACTCAACGATATATCTTCGACGATTACATTCATTATATTAGCTTGTTCCTCATTTACAAAATCAGCATTACCAGCATTAACCGCTTGTGCTAAATTTATTGTTCTATTCAATAATTCAACCTCAGAAAAAGCCAAACTTGACAAAGCTTGATTTTTAACCTTATCTAATAAATTTGTATCAATATCAGAATTCAAAAAATCACTAATCGTATTTTCAATTGCCATATTGCCTTCTTCAATTCCTACGTCAGGTCTTAAATTACCCTGAATAACAAATAAACCTGGATCTAAAGAAGGAGACAATGATGCAGTAATTGAATTAAAAACAGCATTTTTCTTTACCAGTTTTTCATACAATAAGGAAGACTTCCCTCTGCCAAGTATATCGCTCAACAAATCTACACTAGCAAAGCCACTATCATATCTACCCATTGAATGATACACCTTATATATAGCATAATGCGGTACATCAGCTTCTACAAATTTACTTCTAGCTTCAATTTGCTTTGGTTCTTTAGGTAAATTTCTCGTAACAACATTTCCAGCAGGTATTGGCTCAAACCATTTCTTTGACAATGCTTTTACCAAGTCTATATCTACAGGCCCAGAAACTACCATAGTAGCATTATTAGGCAAATAGTGCTTATAAAAAAAAGCTTTAACATCATCTAAATGAGCATTTTCAATATGCTCAATATTTTTACCAATGGTAGCCCATTTATAAGGATGAGTAGTGTACGCCAATGGTCTTAAATGCAACCAAGCGTCACCATAAGGTTGATTCAAATACCTTTGATTAAACTCTTCAATAACAACTTTTTTCTGTATATCTAAACTATTTTGGTTAAAATTGAGAGACAACATTCTATCCGATTCCAACCAAAATGCAGTTTCTAAATTTGCAACAGGTAAAGTAATATAATAGTTAGTAATATCTGGTGAAGTAAAAGCATTATTTTGCCCTCCAACCAACTGTAAAGGAGTATCGTAAGAAGGAATATTAATAGAACCACCAAACATCAAATGCTCAAACAAATGGGCAAAACCAGTCATTTCAGGATCTTCATCTCTAGAGCCAACATTATAAAGAATATTAAGAGCAGCAATCTGAGTGGAAAAATCTTGGTGTACAAAAACCTTTAAGCCATTATCAAGAACAAAACTAGAGTAGTTAATCATTTACAAAGTTTATAAACTGTTTAAAATATAAAAGAGAAAGCAAAAAAGCTTTCTCTTTTATACTAATCCAAAATTAAAAAGTTAAATCAAGCTTTTTTGCTTTCTCTTTTTTACTAATCAAAAATTAATATTCCCATAAATTATGCTCCATTTCCATAATACTATGTTCAAGTTGTTGAGACATTAACAAACCTTGTTTTTCACCTTGGTAAATATCTTCTAAGTATTTATCGTTTGCATTACCTTTTTTGATAAGTCTAGCAAAAAACAATCTCAAATCAAAAGCATCAGCCATATTTTTATGTTGAGCTTCGTTGTGAGAATTATACCAAATACAATCAGGATTACTTCTAAATAGTTTATCTAAATCTTTGTATTTGAAAGAACCAATATTTTTAACAAAACCACCAGCTGTTTGAGAAGCAGGTACACAAATAGTTAAAGAAAGTATATCATAATATAACCTAGAACGTTGTTTATCAAAAATAGCATCTTCTTTGAGTTCTATGATATTCAACTGCTTTGGAAAATAATAAATACCATTGCTAACTGGTGCAGCTGCACCACCAGCAGGAGAAGCCAACTTTGCAGGCTCATCGCCCCAACCAGTATCACCACCACCTGCAGCAGGAGTTGTATTTCCAAAACCAGCAGCAATCTCTGCCTCTGACAATTGAGAATTATTTTCCAAGTCCATTTCCATGTTCTTATTGAACTGAGCTATAGAAAGCTTAGTTTTTAAAGAATCATTAGCATAAGCTTGTAAAACACCACTTTGAACCCATTCGATTATAAACTTAGACAATTCATTACCTGCAGAAAAGAAAGGTTGATTTTGTTTTTCATTCATATCCATTCTTCTCCATAATCTAGTCTTCCATAGAATATTAGACTCATCTATAGGACGAACAGATTCTGGATTTTTACCATTATTAGATTTTTCTTGCGAAAAACTAACCTCAGCTAAAAATAAAGCTAATAAAATGGTAAGAATTGATTTATTGTAAGTTTTCATAATAAAAAATTATGTTAATCGTAATTATTTTAACTAATAAGTAAACGAACTAAGTTTTAATAATATTTTAATTTAAAGGAATATTATAAGATTTTTTAATTGGTATAGATTCAACTGAACCTTTGAAGTTTCTTCTTTGAACACCATTTATTTCTATATAATACCTATCACCTGCTTGAGCTTGTGCTGCTAAAGAACTCACATTAACGCTTCCACTACCACTTGCACTACCCACTTTTCTAGAACCTCTAGCTAAAGCAACAGTCATTTCTGATACTCTATAATTTGCATCTTCTGGGTTAGTTGCTTTAAATGATTCATCAGCAACAGCATTAGCTGAAACAGATCTTAATCCACTTGCACTTGACCCACGTTTTTCATCCAATAACCCTCCATTTCCTAATAAAACAATATCTGGCTTTGGAACTGGTCTTACTTTAAATGGCTCAGAACCTAATAAAGAACCACCATTTGAAATTCTCAAAAGAACAGATGATTTATTTGGAACAATTGTCACCTTACCTCTTTCTCCTTGTATAGCTTCAGCTCCATCACAAGAAAAAGATGGACTCCAAAGAGCTCCTAATCCAGGACTTACTACACTTAATCTATTGGCACAACCTAAATATAAAGCAGGAAGGGTTGCTGTTTCAATATTATAAGATGGTTTTAAAACAAAGTACTTTTTAGTGATAGACTCCGTTTTAGGACCTTCTGGACCTTGGTAAGAAACAGATGCAGTATAAGATTTCTCACAAAGACCGTTTGAATTATATGCTCCACCTGAAGTTTTGAATTTTATTTGACCTCTACCATCTTTAGTAGCTATAGAACTACCGTTAAAACTCATTCTAGGTGAAAATCCGCTTGAAGTTGCAGCTATAAAAACTTCAGCTTCATAATCCATACCTGCTACAACAGTATTTGCGTTAGCAGCTACCTGAGCAAAAACTTTATCGAATTTAATTTCTTTAGCACCAACTTTTGCTGCCAATTGACCTAAAACTTCAGCTTCGTATCTTCTTACTTCTGATTGCTTTTGACTTAATGTAGCCAATGCAGCAGGAACAGGTGTTTCAGAAAAATTAAATTCAGCAAAATCTTTCTTTCTTAGAGTAGCATCTTTTTTCCCTAAAGGATCTTCCGCTCCACTATGTGTTAATTTTTCAAATACAGTTCCTTTATCGGCATAAGTAGCAATTTTGGTAACAAATGCTTCTAATTTAGGCTCTAATTGATAAGCCAAACCTTTTTTACCTTGACCAATCATTAACTCATAAATCTTTTCTGTTTCTTTAATGTTTCTAAGATTATTAGTTTCAGGATCAATACCTTCTCCTGGACCGTCAGTAATTTTTAGTTTAAGCTCGTCAATATCAGAAATCATTTGATCTGAAATTTTTCTAACTTCTGCAGCAGATTTGATTACGTCTGCATAAGCTGCTTGATTGGGTAGCTCAGCTACACGAGCAATAATACCCTTTTCGAGACCGCTATTTTGTTTAGAAGATGCTGCATTTGAACCTTCTAAGCTATTATTCAATAATACAAATTTTTGTAGTAAGGCATCGCTTACTTGTAGTGCAAGTAGTGCTGTTAGCACTAAGTACATCATCCCAATCATCTTCTGACGAGGTGTTTCTTTTAATCCAGCCATAAGTAAATGCTTTTGGAGTGTTTTTAAGTTTAAAAATCAAATTGTTATCCTTTCATTGCTGACAACATACTTCCATAAACATTGTTTAAAGACTGTACATTACTTGTCAATTTAGACAACTCTTGTTTAAACTGCTGACTATCCTTAGCCGCATCGCTGATATTAGACATTGTTGAAGTCAATCCATTATAGAATGAATTCATCACTTGTAAATGCTTATTGGTATCTTGTAATTCAAGTTCATAAACTGCATTCAATGAACCCATTTTTTTAGTAGCTTCATGCAATTGCAATCTGTATTCTTTTGCATCTGTTGAAGCATTTGTCATATCTGTCAAAGCAGATATTGTAGCATTGTAAGATTTATTCAAATCTGACAATTCCATAGAAGCCGCTTTAACATTAGTAGTATATTCTTTAGTAGCGATAGTTGCTTCAGAAATGTCTGTAACTTTAGATACAGTTTCAGTTAATGAACGGAATCCTTTACCTAAATTATCAAAAATATCTGGAGTTATTTTAGCATTAGCCATCATATCATCCATTTTAGCTGTTAAACCTAAATTGCTACTTGAAGCAACTGCCGCCGGTCTTGATGAAGTTGGTAACTCACCGGTATAGTTTTTAGATAATTCAGGATATACTCTTTCCCAGTCGTAATGTTTCTCTTCTTTAGAACTCAAATACAATACACCGAACATAATAAATATTATAGCTTCAGTAAACATCCCTACCATAAGCATTTGGTTAGCTCCTGCCCAGTGTAATATTTTAAATAAAGCTCCTACAATAACTATAGCTGCTCCAAAGCTTGCAATAACGTTGATTATTTTTTCCATTTTAAATTATGATAGTTGAATGTGAATAAATTAGTGGTTAATAAAATTGTTTTGTTATTTAAATTCTTTTCCAGATGATCTTCCTAGATGATTCATGGCACATCTAAATCCAATATAAGAACGTTTGTTATTTTCAAACTCGTAAGAACGTGTTCCAGTTTCTAAGAAATAGGCTACATCTTTCCATGAACCTCCTCTGATAACTTTGCGCGGTTCGTCTTTATCTTTATTTAAAGTATTCAAATCCCATGTAATTGCAACTGAATTTTCAGAATATGCATCTTCACACCATTCAGCAACGTTACCAGACATACAATATAAACCAAAATCATTTGGAGAATAAGACATTGCAGGAGCTGTATAAGCGTAGCCATCTGAATCATAATTCCCTCTTGTTGGTTTAAAATTTGCTAAAAAACAACCTTTTCCATTAGAAACGTAAGGATTTCCCCACGGATATTTAGCAGAAGCTTTACCACCCCTAGCTGCCCACTCCCATTCAGCTTCAGAAGGTAATCTAAAACGAGGTGCATTGAATAAATTTTCTGATTTTCTGTGATTGTTTAACAAGTTAGACCTCCAGTCACAAAAATACCTAGCTGCATTCCATGATACTCCTACTATTGGATAAGAGTCAAAAGCAGGACTTGAAAAATAGTACTCTGTCATAGGATCTCCATTATGATAAGTAAAATCATTTGTCCAAGCAGCTGTATCAGGAAAATATTCTGCTTTTATTTTCTCTTCACCCAATACTGCTAATGAATCAGTCATTAAAGCATTAGTAAACTGACGGTATTCGTTATTTGTAATTTCAGTTTCATCCATAAAAAACTGAGCTACAGTAACTCTTTTATTGAAACTAACCTCTGAGAAAGAAATATCTTCATCAGCTTGTCCCATCATGAAAGAACCTGAAGGTACCAAAACCATACCATAAGGAGTAGGTTGTTTCCAGCCTTTTCTGTTGCCAGCTACTATTTCTCCATTGAGTACGCCAACATCTTCTTTTTTCCCTTTAGACTTCCCTTTACTGCCTTTATCTTTAGTCTTACCAGATTGTTCTCCTTTAGATTTGGACTTTTTGGATGACTGAGCCTTTATTTCGGTAAACAACATTTGTGTTGCCACCAATAAAAGTATGGAGATTGTTTTAAGATTCTTGCTCAAATTCATGATTGTTTACTTTACGTTTTAAGATTTTAACCTTTATGATAGATATTCAATCTATTTTATTAATTATACTAAATTTTCACATGCAATAAGTTGGACTCAAAATAGCACGCTAAGTCACAACGTTTACCAAGTAAAATTATTGTTATGCTAATCCAATAAATTATTTTTTTCTTTTTACAATTTTGAAGCCAAACATTCAATAGTCTGCAAATTTGCCCAAAAAATATTAAAAATTAAACCTAGGTGTCTTTATAATTGTTTTTTTACTTCCAATTTTCAATGTTGGCAATGTATAACTTAACATCAATTCGTTTGAAATTCCTGCTTTAGCTTCGTTACCATTTATCGTCAAATCCAAAGAATATGAAACTTTTAATTTGTCTTGCATTAAATTCAAACCTGCAAGAACTATGCCAGCGTCACCATAACGAAAACCTGCTCCAAACCAATACTTACCATCTAAATCAACCAATAAAGACGTATTTACCGCTACTGGATTAACAAAATCTGTAATCACAAGTAAACTAGGTTTCAATTCTATCCTATCATTCAAATAATAATTATAGCCTCCAGATATAAATAAATTTTGAGGAAGACGATAATTGTAATTAAATGTAGCTCCAAATTTAGGCTCATTAACGTGGAATAAACTGGCTCCTACATAAAACTTTTCAGCTTTAAAGTGAATCCCTAAATTAAAGTCCAACCTACTATCTGAAAACACCTTCCCTTTTGGAATTTTCGGATCATCAAGACTGGTAGGCGGAACATACTGGTTTCCATCTAGTTTCATCAAATGAAAACCTCCCCTACCACCAAGAGATAAGACACTTTCCCCTATTTTGAAATGATATGCATATGACAATTGAAATTGTTGTTGTACTGTGTTAGATGATGTTTTGTCATTTAAAATCAGTAAACCTACTCCACTGTTTATAAACTGTAAAGGAACTGAAGCTGTTAAAACTTGAGTGCTAAATGCTCCTCCAATACCATTGTTTGAATTAGGATAATTGGTATATTGACTTCTATACACAAGCCCTAATTCTGTTTGATTTCCGATTCCAGTTGTTGCTGGATTTATATAGCTACTATTCAACATGTATTGCGAAAGTTGTGGCATATTTTGTTGTGCCTGTACTTTTGCAATATTCAACATTCCAGCAAGTAGAATTAGTGATAGTTTTTTTAGCATTACTCGGTTTAAATAAGCGTTTCACTTATTCCAAATTAACAATTTTAGTTTAATATACTACAATTTGATATAATTATATTTCAAAATATACATAAACATATAACGTTCAATTATTCATTTATTTTATAAAAATATAAAATAAATTTTAATTATTATGTTCTACAACATTTACTTTACGAACATATTGCTCTAAAGCTCCTGTCATAGAGGGTGCATTGGGCAAAGGAGCTTCTATATCTAATATTAGACCAGCTTCCTTAACCGCTTTAGCAGTAGTTGAGCCAAAGGCTGCTATTCGAGTCGCATTTTGCTTGAAATCTGGAAAATTCTTAAACAAAGAAGTAATCCCCGATGGGCTATAAAATGCTATAATATCGTAGTAAACTTCTTTCAGATCAGATAAATCTGAAGCTACCGTTTCGTACATTACGGCTTCTGTAAGTTGTATTTCGTTACTTCCCATGAATTCGGGAATATCATTGCGGCGTTTATCAGAACAAGGGAACAAAAACTTTTCGTCTTTGTGTTTTTTTATAAGTTCAAATAGCTCTGAAGCTGTTTTTGTTCCAGTAAATATTTTTCTTTTTCTAATAACAATATATTTCTGAAGATAATTTGCAGTTTGTTCTGTAATACAAAAGTATTTCATCTCTAAAGGCACCTCTATCTTAGCTTCTTTGCATATCCTAAAAAAATGATCTACAGCATTTCTACTAGTAAAAATAATTGCGGTATGTTCTAATATATTTATTTTCTGTTTTCTAAATTCTTTATAGTCAACTCCGTCAATTTGTATAAATGGTCTAAAATCTACCTCTATACCATACCTGCGAACTAAGTCGTAGTAAGGTGATTTTTCATCGGTGGGTTTTGATTGAGTAACTAAGATATTTGAGACTTTCGATAAACGATTCAAACTATCAATGGCAATGTTTTCACTCATTTGTATAATATATATTTAACATCTTTGGTACAATGTCGAAATCAAACTGTAAATCTAAACAGAAGTACAATCGGAATCAATTCAACAATACAAAGGTATGAAAATAAATAAAGATTATCGATTTTTGAAATTTTATTTATTGAGAAAAATATTAAAAATATGCGTAAAATATAACTTATTGCTATTGGAAAAATCAACAAAATGCTTAAATATTGAAAAGCATTTTCATAAAAGACTTCCAAAAATAATGTAAAAACAACAAAGAATATATACACTAAAATAGATGATTGTACTATTTTGTAAAAATGCAAATTGATAGTTTTTTCAATTTTAAACAAATTTCCAAATAAATATAATGCTAAGGTTTTGAGAATAAAAACCAAAAATACTATCAATGTTATTTTGGTATATATTATAAATATACCCAAAAGAGTATCGTCATGTTTGATATAATTATAATAAGGTAAATCATGATTGCTTTGATTGAAAACAATCATTACTAAGTACGAAACTAACAAACCAACGTACAAGACAAATAATAAATTTTTCAAATCAAACGGACTTATAAAAAAATAAGGATCGTCTCTACTCTGGATTGTCAATAAAGATTTTACATTAAAATATTGAATATAAAATTTATTAAAATTCTGTTTCAATAGTGCTGCAAAAAACAACAAAAACAACATAATAATAATTGAAAAATTATCAAATTCACTAAAATTACGAGGCAGTATTTTGAGCAAAGAATCTGATATTTTTATTACTTGTTTATCTTCTACTGCATTACTGGCAATATAAAACTCAATATTGTTACTGGATAAATTAGCACCTGTAAATGTAAAATACACATTTTCTTGTTTTAGATTACGTTGCAAACTATCAATATCCAACAAAACCCACTTTTTAGCTGGTAAAAAGCGATATAACTTTTCGTTGATAAATAAATAATTTTCCTTTTCAGATCTGTAAATCACAGAAAAGCCATGATACAGTTTCAAATCTAGCCTTAAACTTAGTGATTCTACTTGAGAATTGGCTTCAATATTATAGGGAAGGTATGATTTGTAGCTTTCATTATAAATTTGCCAATCTTCTTTGAAGTCGTGCACTAAATTATAAGTATCATTTGGACCTACGACTTTGGCTTGCATTTCAAAACCTAAAACCGAGACAAGTAAAAAAAATAAAATTTTTCGGGTCGTTTGGGTTATACTAAAATAAAAATGCTCATGAACAAACATTTCTTCTGAAGAAAAGCTTTTCACGAGCAAAATTGAAAGGATATTTTTTATAAAATTAATCAAAAAATATTTTTTTTTAAAACCAATGGTATTGTACTAAAATAGGTTTTACATACCTAGTGCTTTAAGCATTGTGGCTCCGATATCAGCTGGAGAGTGTACTACATGAATTCCACAAGATTCCATTATAGCCATTTTGGCGGCTGCGGTATCATCGGCTCCTCCTATTATTGCTCCTGCATGACCCATTCTGCGACCTTTAGGTGCTGTTTGTCCTGCGATGAATCCAACAACTGGCTTTTTGTTACCTGTTTCTTTTATCCAGCGTGCTGCTTCGGCTTCCATTCCTCCACCAATTTCACCTATCATTACTATACCTTCGGTTTCTGGATCGTTCATCAATAGTTCAACGGCTTCTTTTGTGGTTGTTCCTATGATAGGATCTCCTCCAATACCGATTGCTGTTGTTTGGCCTAAACCTGCTTTAGTAAGCTGATCTACAGCTTCGTATGTCAATGTTCCAGATTTTGAAACTATGCCTATTTTTCCTTTTGTAAATATAAATCCTGGCATAATGCCTACTTTACATTCTCCTGCTGTCATTACTCCTGGACAGTTGGGTCCAATCAAAGTAGTGTTTTTGCCTTTGATATATTCTTTAGCAAAAATCATGTCTTTGGTAGGTATACCTTCTGTAATACAAATAATTACTTTTATTCCGGCATCGGCTGCTTCCATGATAGCGTCTGATGCAAATGCTGGTGGCACAAATATGATAGATGTATCTGCTCCTGTTTGCACTACGGCATCCAATACGGTATTGAATACGGGTCTTTCTAAATGTTGTGTACCGCCTTTACCAGGTGTAACTCCACCTACTACGTTGGTGCCATATTCTATCATTTGCTGGGCATGAAAAGAACCTTCTGTTCCTGTAAAACCCTGCACAACTATTTTCGAATTCTTATTGATTAGTACACTCATTTTTGATTTTTTGTGCTTGATTATTTATACTGCTGTAAAGTTATGTTGAGAACTTCAAACTGCAAAGTCATGAAGGATAAATTATTAAATGATTTTCAGCCTTCATTTTATATTGGGTTAATATTAAAAAGTTGAAACGAGTATAAGTGGTAGTTTTGACCCTTCAAAAAAAAATACTAACCTATTAAAATTTAAAATTTTCAAAAAAACCAAGAAAAAGTGCTTTTTCAACTATTAAAGCCTATAAAAAAAATTACTATTTGGGGCTATAAAACATTAATTTTCAACAATAAATACCAAAAAAAAGAAATGAAATCAAAAAAAGTTTAATTTTATAAATTATTTACGCTCTTGAATTTTAAAATGAAAGTATCAATTCGTATTGTTTTTTTTGTCTTTGTTATATTTTTTATTTTCTCTACAGGATTTGGTCAAATTAAAAACGACAAGGTTATTCCTAAAACAGAGTTAAATAAAAATAATAGCACAATTAAAAAAACACCTTTATCCAAAATCAAGCATTCTAAAATAAATCTCTTGAAAGTCAAGATTCTGCACCCTAGGTATTTTCTAAACAATTTTCTTTATTTAAATAAAAATCAAAGACCAGTTTTGAGTCCGATTACTTTCAAAGACACATTTGAAGATACACCTGAAACACCCTCAGATAGTATTGTTGCTAATAATGATGTTAAGGAAACATATAGTGGCAGATTTGCTGCAAATATTTATGGTTTCAAATCTATTGTTAAAGCTCCTGAAAATACGAATATCGGTTGGGGTTTAGGACTGAAATTTTTCCCGTCTGAAAAATTCGCCTTGGGTGTTTCATATTTTTCACAAAATAGTGATTTTGAAATTTACAAAACTAGCTTTAGTCAAAAAGCCATAGTTTTAGGCTTTGAAAGATATTGGTTGATAAGTAAATTGAATCCTTTTTTAGGGGCTGATTTGGGTTTGCACTTCGAGAAAACAACTTCTGATTTATTAAAATTGCCTTATAATATTGAATCATATTATCAGGAATATGAGCGCAAATACATTTTTAGTCCTAAATTGGGCTTACTTTATAATATTAATGATAAAATTTTTGCTTCGTTACAAGCAAACTACGATTTAGTTATAAATCCATCTAGTATTAGTTCTAACCTTTATAATGATTCTGACAATAGTTTTATAATTCCTTCAAATAAAAATTTAAGATTTTCGGTAGGAATTGTTTATAAATTCAAAGAATAGATATTAGTGTTTCATTACTATTTCTAAACTTTTCCAAACTATTTCACCCATTGTTTTACATTTCAAAAACGAGTTATCTTCGTAATACTTGGCTAGTTCTTTTTTAAGATTATCAACATTGTCAGCTGGGGCAATATCGTCTTTTGCCATAATGTCCATCAAATCATATAATCGTTGTTTTTCAGATTTTATTCGACCTGAAATAAGTGCTCGCTCTTCTATTTGATATTGTTTTACCGACTCAGAAGTCATTAGCTGCATTCCTAACTGCACAATGGGATTGTTTTGTTTAAAATATTGAGGCAAATAAACCGACCTTTTGGCTTCGTAGCTTTGCTGGTCAAAATCTATAGGACGAATCCTGAAATAGGTTTCTTCAAAATCGGGTATGGTAATAATCACATAATTAGACGAGTGCATATCTCCTAAAAGTTGCACCAAACACCTTTCATTGAATTTAATAAATTCTTTAGCCAAACGGATATGATTCAGTTCGGGGTTTTTTAATTGATTTTCATAAAATTGATCGGCGGGTATTCCTGCAATATGCTCTTCTACCAATGTGTCTTGAAAACTTATATACCCTATTCTATTGGGCGAAAGCAAGTGTTCTAACTCCAATCCATAAACCCGTGATGCGTCTGCTTTTTTGATATAAAAATAATCAAAATTATCGTTTACTTTATTTACTATACGAACTCGGAATGGGTGGGTGTTGCCATAAATACAAATATCTACCCTGTCGATGTTTAAGTGTTTTATTACTTTTTCGTCGCCGTCTGTTTTCAAATCTGCATAGATTTTTTTTAATGCTTCATTTATTTCTTCTACATCTGAATGATTATAAAAGACGGTTTCCCAGAGCGTATCTTTTCCGTTTTTATCATAAAGGGTAATACTATTATTGTAACGCAACAAATTTTCATACAGTATAGGCAACTCCATCTCACGGTTATACTTTGTGAGGTATTTCCGTAGCTGAAGATTAATTCTATAACTATTTTTTCTTTTTGTTATCAATGTATTACTCTGTATAATCTAGGTCTTTATGAAAAGATTCTTCTAGCCTTGTGGCCGCCAAAATGGCTATAACGCAACAAAAAACGCCTATATAAAATGCTGCATCTATCATACCATATTGGTCTTTTAGATACTTAAAAAACAAAGTTAATGGTATAAGTGCACCTCTTACAAAATTTGGCACTGTGGTAGTTACTGTAGAACGCAAATTGGTCCCAAATTGCTCGGAAGAAACCGTCATAAATACAGCCCAATAACCTGCACAAAAACCTAATATGCTGCACAGAAAATAAAAACTATCGCTTGAAATTCCGGTGCTCATATACAAATAAAAATAAGCTACAAACAAACCTACTAGTGTAAATATATAAATAACTTTTTTCCTGCTTTTGATATATTGACTAAATATTCCACTAAAAACATCTCCTAAAGAAAGTCCTATATAATTGAACATTATGGTTTTTCCTGCTGTAATTTTTTCTCCTTGCACGCCTAAAATTTCAGCAAATTCTGGTGATGCCAATATTAAAATACCTATAATATACCATACAGGCAAACCTATAAGAATGCAATAAACGTATTTTTTGAACCTTTTAAAATTGGTAAACAAACTAAAGAAATCACCTTTAGAAACATGACTTTCTACGTTTTGATAAATATTTGATTCAAATGTACCTATTCTTAAAAATAGTAAAAGCATACCCATTCCTCCACCTATAAAATAAGTATTTCGCCACCATTCAGGATCATCACTGTAGCCTCCAACCAATGCTGCCATTACAGCACCCAAAGTACCTACACCAGCTATTATCACTGCACCATAGCCTCGCTTGGATGTGGGCAATGTTTCATTAACCATTGTGACTCCAGCTCCCAACTCTCCTGCCAAGCCAATTCCGGCTATGAATCTTAAAATACCATATTGAGTAAGGGCACTCATTATTGACGTGTCTGCTACCAGTCCATTTAATAAATTTGCTATTGAATACATCATAATGGAACCGAACAATACAGATTTTCGCCCCATTTTATCACCCAATACTCCCCAAAAAATACCGCCCAATAGCATACCTGCCATCTGAATATTAAAAAGGTTAAGACCTGCATCAAGAATTGCTTTGGGGTCTGTAATACCTATACTTTTCAAACTTGGTGTACGTATCACCCCAAATAAAATAAGATCATATACATCAACAAAATAGCCTAAAGAAGCTACCAATATCAAAATCTTTGCGTTTTTTGTAATCATTATGAAAATTGTTGGATAAAATATATTTTTTTTACTGTAAATAAAATTTGTCAAAACTCAACTAAAGGCATATTTTGACTATTTTAAATAAACAAGAGATGTAAAATGTCAATAAATAATTTTTTATTTAACCTGAATTTCAGCAAATTTGTCTTCCATAGCATACCAAAAGTAAGATACTTTCGTTGGAAATAAGCTTTCTGTTTTAAATTAATAAAATCAAATGTTTCAACATTTTGCCAAAGTTATAGACAAATATTTAAAGTTTGCCATTTTACTTTTTGTAATAATAATGGCTGGTTGCTCGCAACAAAGTACTTCGCCCTTAAGCGTAGGTTTTCATAATGTAAACGCTAAATTTAATGCTTACTTACAAGCCGAAGAAAAAATTCAAGAAGCAGAAAGCACCTTATTTGAAAACCACAAAGACAATTTCGATGAACCTTTATCTATTTTTATACCCTTAGATTCTAACGCTGCCAGTTCTGTAAGCGAGCAACTTGAAGCCGTTATCAAAAAAACGTCTCTGATAGCCGACAGACACCAAAACTCAAAATGGCTCGATGATTCTTATAATCTCATCGGCAAAGCACGTATGTACAAAGGCGATTTCACTAATGCTATCGAAACTTTCAAGTATGTAAACACTTTTTCTAACAACGAATCAGCAAAACATGAAGCACTTATTTCGCTAATGCGGGTATATATTGAGCAAAAAGAATATGGTACAGCACTAAGGGTTGCAGAGTTTTTACGTTCTGAAAATTTAAATAAAGAAAACTTAAAAAACTTTTACCTAACCAAAGCATACCTACACCAACAAAATAGCGAACCTGAAATAAGTTTGGGAATATTAGAACTCACATTGCCGATGTTGAACAAAAACATCCAGAAAGCAAGATTAGAATATGCCACAGGACAAATGTATGCGTCTATTGGTCAAAATGAAAAAGCAAGCCAGCATTTTCTTCAAGTAAAGAAAAATAAAGCTTCATATGAATTAGATTTTTATGCTACCCTCAACAATGCAAGTGTAAATAACAATCATGAAATTTTTGAAAAACTATTAAAAGACCCCAAAAACAAAGATTTAAACGATAGAATATTGCAAGCAATGGCAAATGGAGACTTGCTTTCAAACAAAAATGATGATGCCAAAGAAAAACTAAAAGCATCTATAAAAAACTCAAGTAACGCAGATATTCAAGCACAATCGTACCTAAAATTGGCAGATTTGTTTTTTGATAAAGACAAAAACTATCTTTTAGCAGCAAAATACTACGACAGTACACTTTCAAAACTAAACACTTCAAGCAAAAATTATAAAAAAGTGGTAGACAAAGTTGTTTATCTTGAAAAATATGTAAAATATACCAATACAATAGCAACGGAAGACTCCCTTCAAACTTTAGCAAAATTGAGCGATGAAGATTTAGACAAAGCTTTTAAAAGAATAACCCTAAACAAAGAAGCCGAAGAACAAGCAATACTTTTAAAACAAGAAGAAATAAAAAGAATAAGCACACAACAAAACGTAAGTGCAAGTTTGAATACCAATACAACTAAAAGTAATTTTTATTTCGACAACCCAGTTGCTGTGGCTCAAGGGAAAAACACTTTCATACAAAAATATGGCAAAAGAACGCTAGAAGATAATTGGCGTAGAAGCGAAAAAAATAGCAATAACCTAAGTTTTGGAAATCCTAAAAACAGAGAAAAAAGAGAAAAATCGGAAGAAGAATTAATATCTGAAGACCTAGCTAAAAATGCAGCCAGTAAGCTGGAATTCACAAACAAGCTACCCAAAAGCAAAGAAGCTTTGACCTTATCAAAAAAAATGCAAGAAGACGCATTATTTGAGATTGGAAAAATATATCAATTCAGCTTTAAAGAAGCTAAAGAAGCAGAAAAAACATACAATGAAGTACTCAACAAATACCCTCAAACAGACCACGAAGCTGAAATATATTACCTACAGGTTCTGTTAAACAAAGAGAATGAAGAAAAAAGAAAAGCTAACGAAAAAAAGCTACTCGAAAAATTTCCAGATTCGTATTTTACAAGATTATTGACACGAGAAAGTGGCACATTGAGTGCTGGAGCAGAATCTAACATTCAAAAAATTTATGCCGAAGCTTATAGTCAATTCAAAACAAACTCGTTTTCGCAGTCAAAAGAATTACTACAAAAAGCACTTTCAGATTACCCAAACAGCCAAATAGAAGATAAATGTGAATTTTTATTGACATTAATTTCGTCAAAAACTGACAGCCTAGCCGAATACAAGAAAAAACTCATCAAATTTGTTGTAAATTTCCCCAAAAGCAACCTCAATAAAATGGCTACAGAATACCTTGACGTATTGAATAATAATGAAAGAGATAAAAATGCAGAAAATGCTGCTAAAAACAGAGATACTGATCCGCCTGTAGAAAACAATAATAACGAAAAAGAAGAAAAAGAAGAAAAAAATTAATTTTGACGTTCTAACTGAGCAAAAAAATCGGACATAGGATTTTCTTCAAACCTCAAAAACTTCCTCCAAAGTACAACAGCCTTGGTAATCAGTTGATTTTCAATTAAAAAACCATCGTGTCCATATAGTGAATCAAGGCTTTGAAAAATAGCACCTGGTATATTTTTTGACAAAAATATTTGCTCATTAATAGGAAACAAAGCATCTGATAATATTCCCATAACTAAGGTTTTGGCTTTAATTTGCTTTAAAGCATTCACCACTCCACCCCTACCCCTACCTACATCTTGCGAGTCCATTACTTTTGATAAAGAATAATAAGAAAAAGCATTGAAACGCTGAGCAATTTTTTCACCTTGATACCTTTGATAGCTAGAAGCTCTAAAAGGTGATGACAAATTATCATCTCTTCTCGCCTGTGTAATTCCGTAGGTTTCGTAATTGCGATAAGAAATTAATGCTACAGCTCGGGCAGCTTTCATACCTTCTAAGCCAGCCAAAGCATTTGAATTTTTCCAAGTAGGATCTACTTCAATTGCCATTCTTTGAGATTCATTCAAGGCTATTCCCCAAGGTGAATGTTGTGCATTAGTGGCTATTAAAATCAAGTTTTCTATTAAATCTGGACTAGATATAGCCCATTCCAAGCATTGTTGCCCCCCTAATGAACCACCGATACAAGTCTGTATCTTATTAATTCCCAAATGAATACGCAACAAATCAAAACTAGCTACAATATCTCGTATGGTAATTTCTGGAAAATCATGAAAATATGGTTTTTGTGTGACTGGGTTTATAGACAATGGTCCTGTGCTTCCATAATGCGAACCTAAAACGTTGGCACATACAATAAAATCTTTCTGTGGGTCAAATAATTTACCTTTACCTACCAAACCTTGCCACCAATCAGCAACGTCTTGACTACCCGTAAAAGCATGACAAACCCAAACCACATTTGAAGCATCAGCATTCAGTTCACCTAATGTTTCATAGGCTATTTGAATACCAGGCAATGTGCCACCCAATTCTAAGCGAAATGGTAAATTATAATTAAATATTAAAGATTTCAAAAGTGTAATAAAATTTAAAAATTATAGCATTTCAACTACGAAACAATAATTAATAAAAATTGATGAATGCGTAATTGATTTATTTTTCCTAAAATATCAAGTAAATTAGGTAGGAATTAGCACCTTTTTCCACATTTGGTAAGGTTGCCAGAAGTTCACAGAGCCTATTCTCTCACTTCTTCTTTATAAATCAATTACTTAGCATACGGTGGTATACTTTATAATTGAATGGAATACAAAATAACTAATGAAATTCGACATAAACAAGCTTTATACATCGATTTAAAAAAATAAATAGGAAGAAAAATAAATATTTTTTCTTTAAAAAAATTTGTTTTGAAAACAAAAACAGCGTACTTTTGCATCACAATTAAGGAATAGCACGCTATTCTCACTTAGTTAGGACTTATAGCTCAGTTGGTTAGAGCACCTGACTCATAATCAGGGGGTCCATGGTTCGAGCCCATGTTGGTCCACAAAGCGTTGATAATCAATAAGTTATCAGCGCTTTTTTATTGTAAATCATACAAATCACCTACAAACAAGCACATCAAAAAACCAATGGATACAGCACAACAATCTCAACTCCTTTGTTGGTTTCGCTTTGAATATTAATTGTGGCATTTATTGCGTTACATCTTTCTAATTAAAGTATTCTATTATCAAGAGAGAATACAAAATCTGCAAATCACACATAACACAAAGCAACGTAAATAAATCAAATTATATATATTGTTTTTTTTCCAATTTCTGGTAACTTCAATCAAAAATGTAATGAAATGAAAAATACATCAATATCACTTGGAAATCATTTTGACCATTTTATAAGCAGTCAAGTTTCTACTGGTCGTTATAAAGATATCAGCGAAGTTGTGCGTGCAGGTCTTCGACTTTTAGAAGATGAAGAAAGCAAAATAATAGCTTTGAGAACTGCAATTCAAAAAGGTTTGAACAGCCCACAAGTTGAGAATTTTGATTTTGAGGACAATTTAAAAAAACTAAAAATCGAAAGAAGAAAAAATGTCTAAAGTTGTATTACGCCAAGAAGCCATTGACGACTTGAATGATATTTGGATCTATACATTTGAAGAATGGTCTGAAAAACAAGCAGACAAATATTACGCATCTTTGGAATTTGCCTGCAAACAAATAGGAGAAAACCCAGAACTTGGAAAAGAATATGGTGAAATAAGTAGCCATTTATACGGGTTGAGAACAGGTAAACATATCATTTTTTATCAAATTATTTCAGAAAGTAAAGTAGAAATAATCAGGATTTTACACGAACGAATGGACTTGAAAATCAAAATAAATAAGTAAAAATCAACTTTCGTATTTTTATTGAAGGCGAATTCAAGAAAATCATATCAGGAAAGTCAAATCTAATTAACACTGTTGATTATCATTGACAAAAAAAAGATTTGGTTACAAAACACCAAATGAAATATTTTTTCAAAAATTAAAAATAGAAGAGCTGTTGCATTTATAACTTGAATCCGCCTTCACATAAAGGATACTGCACAACAATCTTAACTCCTTTGTTGGTTTCGCTTTGAATATCGATTGTGGCATTTATTGCTTTACATCTTTCTGCCATATAACGTTGCCCATTTATTCTTCTATTTTTATCAATAAGGTCATACCCTTTTCCATTGTCTTTAAGTGTAACTACACATAAACTACCCTTTACCTCGAAACCCAAAAACACTTCATTGCAATAAGCATATTTACCAACATTGGTCATTCCTTCTTTGAAAATCAAGACCAGTTGCATCACATGGTCTGCTGGCAAAACATGTTGCATTAATGTTGGCAAATCAGCCTCTGCTTGAAAATCAACCTTCAAAACCCCAAAAAAATCTTCTCCAAAGCTCTTCAAATGAAGCATTACTTCATCTAATGTAGAATTTTTACTGTCAATAGAAAATATAAAATGCCTTGTGTCTTCATATAACTCTATCGAACTTTTTTCAATAAATTCTATATGTGTGCGCATTTCTTCTGGCAACAAATGACCCTTCACTTTCAAGAAATTAGCTATCATTTTAATTCCTACTATCTTATTTCCCATTTGATCATGAAAATCTCTTGCCAACTTGTTTCTGAGTGTTTCAAGCTCACGACTACGTGTCTTCAACATTAATGAAAGTTCGTCTATCTGAGCTTCCACTAGTTCTTTGTTTTTGTTTTGTACTGAATTTAGAATTTTAACAAAGGTAAAAATTGCCATATTCACAATAAGTAAAATACAAACTAAAGAGCCATAAGTATAATTCGCTGTAAAATTAGTTATAGTATTTAAACCATAAATTTGATATTTTTCGTCTATCAAATAAAAAGAAAGTGCTATAATTACTAAACACGAAAAAAAGACTCCCGACCGCACACCAGAAAACAAATAAGCGATAATCACTGATAGTATAGCCCAAAAAGTGTCTACAGAATATATTCCGCCTGTTTCTTTTAAAAAATAAAATATTATAAAATAAGAAATCAAAAGAATCAAAAATGTGGCTCTTTTCATTCCTTTTATAGATTTTGTAAATAAAAATGAAACAAAAATCAATATCAATATCAACGTATTACTGATTTTTAACCCATCTGTAACATTTCTGTCTAACAAAAAAAATATATCAAAAAGAAACAAAACTAAAGTTACAAAGAGCATAAAGGATGAAAAAATAATCAATTCGGGCTCTGAGTTCTCTTTGTTTCTAAGTGGTAAAAGTTTGATGATGTTTTTTTTAATACTCATTGTAAAAATGACATTCAGGGTTAAAAATTCTTTAAAACAAAAAAGTCCCTAATACTAGCATTAGGGACTTTTTAAAATTATTTACATTATACAGACATGATGTCTTTTTCTTTTTCTACATAGTACTGGTCTATTTTAGCTATGTAAGCATCTGTCATTTTTTGCATTTTTTCTTCTCCTCTTTTTATATCATCTTCCGAAACACCATCTGCTTTCAATTTCTTCAAAGCGTTATTTCCATCTTGCCTTACGTTTCGTACATTAACTTTTGCTGTTTCTATTTCAGCTTTCACTCTTTTCAAAAGCTCTCTTCTTCTTTCTTCAGTCAGTGGAGGTATATTTAACCGTATAATCTCACCATCGTTCATTGGCGACAAACCAATATTTGAATTTCGGATGGCTTTTTCGATTTCTGGTATCAATTTTTTCTCAAATGGCTTCAACACTATCGTTCTTGCGTCTGGAGTATTGATAGCAGCTGCCCCTGAAAGTGGGGTCATCATGCCATAATATTCAACTTGCAAACCGTCTAGCATGGTGGTTGATGCCTTGCCTGCACGAATTTTAGATAATTCTATTGTAAGGTGTTTCAATGCACCATCCATTGTTTCTTTGGAGGCGTCTATACAAAAATCTATTTCTTCCATATTTTAACAGATATATTTTATATTGGCTTAGCTTACCAGCGTTCCAACTTCATTTCCTTGTATCAAATCAGCCAAATTGTTTTGTTTATTCATATCAAAAACAATAATTGGCAAATTATTTTCTTGACACAACGTAAATGCTGTTGCGTCCATTATTTTCAAACCTTTAGACAATGCTTCTTGATAAGTCAAATTTGTAAAACGTGTTGCATTGGCATCTTTTTCTGGATCTGCAGTATAAATGCCATCCACTCGTGTTCCTTTCAGCACTACGTCAGCTTCTATTTCTATCGCTCTTAATGAGGCAGCTGAATCTGTAGTAAAATAAGGATTACCAGTACCTGCTCCAAAAATCACAATTCTACCTTTCTCAAGATGCCTGATAGCTCTTCTACGTATTACTGGCTCGCATACTTGTTCTATTCTTATTGCTGTCATCAAACGAGTATACATGCCTATTTTCTCAAATGAAGCTTGTAAAGCCATACCATTGATAACAGTTGCCAACATGCCCATATAATCGCCCTGAACACGATCAATACCTACTTTGGCAGCACTGGCTCCTCTGAAAATATTTCCACCTCCTATGACTATGGCAATTTCCACACCCATATCGTGAATTTTTTTAATGTCTTGAGCATAACGCTCTAAAATAGATGGTTCTATTACTTCTCCATCTAAACTAAGGGCTTCGCCCGATAGCTTCAAAAGAATCCGCTTGTATTTTGGTTTGTTCATTTTCTTTTTTTACAAACAAAGATAGAAAAAAAATGTAAATTTATTTTTTGAGATTTGTTTAAAAAAAACTTTTTTTACTTCAAAATAAACATAAATATTTGATTAAAAGATATTTGATTAAAAAAAACAGATTTTCTGCTAACTAATAAAATTATAACCAACAAGATGAATGAAGCTTTTCTAGTGTTTATTTGGCAATATCAATATTTTAATACTAATAATTTATCAACCACCAGCGAGCAAAACATCAAGGTATTTCGCACAGGAACTATCAATACAAATGCAGGAGCAGATTTCATGGAAGCCCGTATTTTGATAGACGATGTAGAATGGGTAGGAAGTGTAGAAATACACACAAAGTCATCTGATTGGCATTTGCATAAGCATGAAAAAAATTTAGCTTACGAAAATGTGATTCTTCATATCGTTTGGGAAAACGACAAAAATATAGTCAGAAACGATGGCACAGAAATACCTACTTTAGAACTAAAAAATATAGTTGATAAACGAATACTGGAAAAATATGAAACTTTAATCGAAACAAAGGATAAAATACCATGTCAATTTCACTTCAAAGGCATAGACCATTTCCACAAATTGCATCTTTTAGACAAAATGTTAATTGAAAGAATTGAAGAAAAATCGCAAATTGTAAGTGAATTATTACAGTCTAACAGTCAAGATTGGGAAGAAACTACGTATCAATTACTAGCGAAAAACTTTGGATTCAAAATCAACGCAGAACCTTTTTTGATGCTTGCTCAAAAAATTCCTCTAAAAATACTTCTAAAACATGCTGACAATCTTTTCCAAATAGAAGCTTTGCTATTTGGCATGGCAGGCTTTTTAGAAACACAAACAGAAGATGAATATCAACTAAAACTACAAAAAGAATTTAATTATCTAGCTAATAAATATTCTCTTCACGACAAAAAACTGGCTTTACATCAGTGGAAGTTTCTGCGACTTCGACCAGCAAATTTCCCAACAATCAGGATAGCTCAATTTGCAAAAGTTATCCAAGAAAACATTCACTTATTCTCTTTATTCTTGCACTTTGAAGATATTCAAACATTTAAGAAAATCTTCTTACTTAGCCCATCAGAATATTGGCAAAGTCACTACATTTTTAGCAAACCGAGCGACAACAAAGAGGCTAAACTAGGAAAATCGTCTTACGAAAATATTTTAATCAATACAGTAGTTCCATTGCTGTATAGCCATGCCAAAAATAAAGATTTGCCAGAAAACTTACACAAAGCCTTAGGAATTCTAGAAAGTATTCCTTGCGAAAAAAACAACGTAACTACATTATGGGAAGAGCTTGGATTAAAGGTGAAAACCTCGTTCGATTCACAAGGTTTAATACAGCTTTACAACAATTATTGCACCCGTAAAAAATGTTTATCTTGTACTATGGGTCAAATAATATTAAAGCAACCTTTAGTTTAATTCCATAAATGAGAAGGGTAAACGCCTTTTTCTATCAAGGTATTTATTTCTTGTTGTACTATGGGTTTATCTTCTTTATAAGTTACCCCAAACCAAGGCGACTGACTTTCAAATACTTTGCAAACACCTATATTGTTGGCAATTACGTGCGAAACAATTGAAGGCAGGTAAAATTCTGCTTTTGCTGATGTATAATTATTTTTTGCGTACACTTTAAATAACTCTTCTGAAACTTCAAAAATATTGGTTTTGAATCCCCAAAAATTCATAGAAACGGGTGTTTTTTCGGGTAATTCTGTTTCTATTTCGTTTTCTTTGTAAACAATTTTATTATTCAACGGATAAATTTCTGTTCTTTCTGTTACGTTTTCTAAGTTTCCTACTTCGTTTTTCTCACAAACACCACGTGATACCGTGCCATAGTCAGAAATGGTATTGTACAATTGATACGCTACCATACTATGAGTATTTGAATCTGTGTCTGTGGAAAGAAAATCTGCCATTATTTTGAAAGCTTCGTATCCATAAAAATCATCTGCATTGATAATAGCAAATGGCGTGTTTGTTTGATTCTTTGCACAAAGCATAGCATGTCCCGTACCCCATGGTTTGGTTCTTTCTAATATCCCCAATTCTGATGGCACAAAATCTTGAACACCTTGAAAAGCATAGGATACCTCAATTTTATTGGTTAATTTGTTTTCAAATTTACTTTTAAATATTGCTAAGTTTTCTTCTTTGATAATAAAAACTACTTTACCAAAACCTGCTTTTATAGCATCATAAAGCGAATATTCTAATATAGTTTCTCCATTTGGGCCGAATTCATCGGTTTGTTTCATTCCTCCATATCTACTGCCCATTCCTGCAGCCATTATCAAAAGTGTTGGTTTCATTTGTATGTTTTTGTTTTTAATCAATCAGAGTACAAAAGTATAAATATTTATAGTATTTGTGTTTTAGATTTTAAAATAAAATCCTAAAAAAACAAAAAACCCAAATCGATTGAATTGGGTTTTTTGTAAAAAAATCTATTTTTTATTTTTTTGTTGCTGGCACTGGCGACACTCCTACTGGTTTAGTAGCTGCTGGAGCAGGTGTAGCTACAGGAGGTTTTGGAGTAACACCCAACTTTAGCAATATTAAGTCTGAAATATTAGCGTCATCTGGAGCATGCAACAATATTGGAGTAGTACCTTGTCCTGCATCAGAATTAAACACATAAGCGTATCCATTTTCTTTAGCTACAATGTGCATGTTATCTTCTATTTTTTTCAAAAGTGGCTGTAACAATTGTACTTGTTTTTTCTGTAACGATTGTTGTGAATTTTGCCCAACTTCTTCAATACTTTGCTTTAAGTTTTGAAGTTGTTTTTCTTTGTCAGCCTTGATTACGTCGTCCATTGTGGCACCATTTTTTTCGTAATCTGCCAATTTTTCTTGAAATTCTTTAACTTTTGATTGATAAATATTGTCGTACTGTTGTTGTGTACTTTTAAGCTCTGCCTCTACTCCTTTAGACTCGGGCAATTGCATAAGTATATAATCTACATTGATGTATCCGATTTTGTTTTGAGCACTTGATTCAGAGACAGACAATAATGCAAATACTGCTACCAAAGATGCTATAAATTTGTTTTTCATTTTTTTACTTTTGTTGTTTGGTTAAAATTTCTATTAAAAATTAATTATCTGATGAGGACTTTTCCTCTGTGGTATTCGATTTATTCTTTTCTTTTAATTGATCTGCCGAAATCCCTAGCTCTTCCATTATATAATCCGTATAGTCGTGCCTTGGGTTGGTGTATAACATTGAAATACTTTCAGAAGATTTGTCAAATATAAAATCTATTTTTTTATCTCTTACTACTTTTTCTAATGCTTTTGCAATTTGATCTAAAATTGGCTTCATCAATTCTTGTTTTTTCTTGACTAATTCGCCGTTTAATCCAAATGCTTTGTTTTGTAAATCTCTTGCTTCTTTTTCTTTATCGTTGATTTTCTTTTGACGCTCCTGCTTCATGTCATCTGTGAGCAAAGACTCTTCCATTCGCAAACTTTTCGCAAGCTGTTCTATTTCCTCATTTTTATCTGAAATATCTTTTATCCAACTTTGAGTCAGGGTTTCAATTTCTGATTGAGCTGTTTTGTATTCAGGCATTTTTGAAGTTATAAACTCTGTGTCTATATAGCCAAACTTCTGAGCATAATTTTTTTGAACTCCTAAAGCAAGTATTAAAAAAAGTATTAAAACTTTAAATTTCATGTATATATATTTTTAAAATTTATTTCCTTTCGTTTAAACGTTAAAATTTTACTTTTTATTCTAAAAAATTTACTATTTAACAGAAGATTAACAATATTTACGTCCTAACGAAGTTGCTGACCTATAGATATTGTAAATGCTTGCTGACCAAACTCGCCTGAGGTATCTTTCTTTTCTTTGTCGAATGCCCATCCGTAGTCCAAACCTATTAGACCAAAGGCTGGCATAAATATCCTAGCTCCTAAGCCTGCTGATTTGTATAATTTGAATGGTGTAAATTTATTTAAACTTTCGAAATTATTACCACCTTCAGCAAATCCTAATACAAAAATAGTAGCTGATGGATTTAGTGAAATTGGGTATCTCAATTCCATTACAAATTTATTGTAGGCTACACCTCCAGGATTTGTACCTGCTGAAGCACCTATAGAACGATCTTTGTATCCTCTTAGACCTATGATATCTCTGTTTACGCCAAAGCCTTGTTGCATACCCGAGCCACCTACGTCAAAACGTTCGAAGCTTGTAGTTTCTAAGCCATAGTTACCCAAGAAACCCATGTGTGCACGAGCATGAAAGACCAATTTATTGGTCAATGGTGTAAACCAAGAAGCATCAAACATCCACTTATGATATTCAAGCAAGTTTGACGAATTTTCGTTTGTATTCTCTGAAATGACTGGTGTAGTTGTTTTTTTCTTAAATGCCGAATAAGGTGGCGTTAAAGTACCTGACAATGAAAAGCTAGAACCTGACCTTGGAAAAGTAGGGTTATCTATGCTATTTCTTGAAAGATTTGAAGAGAATGTAATACCTGTACTTTTCCCTTCAGGAAAACCGTAGTTTAAATCTTCAATATCATACAAATTGAAAGAAATAGAATTTTGTAACGAGAAATAATCATCAGGAACTCTCAATCTTTTACCCAAGCTCACCGAAAGTGCTATGCTGTTGAAGTGAGCATTTTCGTTGAAACCAGATCCAGTTTGACTTGAAAACGCAGTTCTAAATCTGTTTGGATAAGAAATACTTCTATTTAAGCTCACAGAAAATGAATTAGGTTTTCTTCCTCCAAACCATGGCTCTGTGAAAGTCAATGAGTAGTTTTGAAACGATGAACCATTTGCTTGAAAACGAACTGCTAGTTTCTGACCGTCGCCCGATGGTAATGGTTTATACGATTTAAGATTAAATATATTTCTTAAAGAAAAGTTATTGAAAACAATCCCTAGTGTTCCTATAAATCCAACATAACCTCCCCAGCCTCCTGAAAGTTCTATTTGATCTGAAGGTTTTTCTTCTAGATTATATTCTATATCTACCGTTCCGTCTGGACGAGGTTGTGGATTGGGAGAAATTTTTTCAGGGTCAAAGTAGCCTATTGTTGATAGCTCTCTAACTGTTCTAATAATGGCTGATTTACTAAATTTCTGACCTGGCAATGTTCTTATTTCTCTTAATACAACATGATCAGATGTTTTAGTATTTCCATTTACAATTATTTTATTGATGGTAGCTTGTTTGCCTTCAGCTATACGCATAGTTATATCAATAGAATCTCCAACGATTGAGCTTTCTATAGGTTCTGCATTGTAATATAAATAGCCGTTATCCATGTATACCGAGCTAAGATCTTCGCCTGGCTTTCCATTCATTCTTTTTTCTAAGTCGGTTGTGTTGTATACGTCTCCTTTTTTGATACCTAATACATCTGCCAACACCGAGTCTGGATAAATAAAATTACCTTCCCAATAAATGTTTCGGTAATGATATTTTTTACCTTCATCTACTTTTATTTTGATATTTACACTTTTGTCGTCAAACTTGTAAACACTATCCGAAACCAATACAAAATCACGGTATCCATTTTCTGAATAGTATGTAGCTAGTGTTTTTTTGTCTTCTTCAAATTTTACTGGAATATATTTTGAAGGTTTAAAAATTCTTCCAAATCGCATTTGTTTGGTTTCTTTCAATTTGCGCTTAAAAGTTTTTTCAGAAACTTCAGTTCTTCCTTCTATAATTATTTGATTAACCTTTACTTTTTCTCCTTTTTCAACTTTTACTTGTAATGTAGCATTGTTACCCTTGGTTGAATCAATTTTTTGAGATGTTTTGATTTGAATATTCAAATATCCTTTTTCTTGGTAGTGTCTTTTTACTATCAATTCTAAATTTTTCTGTAAAGTTTCTGTGATAATTTTACCTTTGTAGGCTTTTACTTTCTCGTTTAAGGTTTCTATTTCACCTTTTCTTATTCCGGTATACTCTAATGCATATAATCTAGGTCTTTCTATAAGTACCAATATAAGTGCAATTTTGCTTGCTTCAATTTTAGATGCGTGTATTTCTACGTTATCTAAAATACCATGTTTCATGAGTTTTTTTATGGCACTGGAAAGCGCTTCACCTGGCACTTTTATTTTGTCGCCAACTTTCAAACCCGACAATGTTATCATTGAATTGGCATCATAAAATTTTGATCCTTCGGTAGTGATTTCTGAAATTTCATATTCTTTGGGATCTGCATAGTTGAGGTCTAGTGTATTACTGCTTGCTACCAATCCACTCAAGCCTCGGATTTGAGACTTACCGACAGTGAAAAATGAAACAATGGTAAGTAAGGCTAAGATGTATTTTTTCATCTGTATTTGTCAGTTATTTTGAATGTAAAGGATTAAAAAGCGTAGATAATTCTCTTTTGATAGATTTCTGAGATTAATCTTCTTTCGGATTCCTTTGGTTGATTTTTAATAAAATTTTAATTTATTGAAATTACTATCTGATAATTTTTATTTGCGTTGAATCTGCTCGCTTGTTTTTCCAAATCTTCTTTCTCTATCTTGAAAGCTCAAAATGGCTTCGTGTAAATGTTGTTTTCTAAAGTCTGGCCAAAACAATTCTTCGAAAATATATAATTCTGTATAAGCCAACTGCCAAAGTAGAAAATTACTTATTCTGTAGTCGCCTCCTGTTCTTATCATTAAATCTGGATCTGGTATACCTGAAGTTGATAGCTGTTGCTCAAAAATATCTTCGGTGATTTGCTCTACGTTTAACGTTTTATTGGCTAATTGCTCGGCAATTTTCTTTGTAGCGTTCAATATATCCCATTTCCCCGAATAACTCAAAGCTAATATTAAAGACAAACCTGTATTGTTTTCGGTAGTCTTTATGGCTTCTAAAAGCGTTTTTTTAGACTTTTCGGGCAGTGTATTTAGGTCGCCGATGGTCAATAGCCTTACGTTATTGCGCATCATAGTAGAAATTTCGTCGTTTATGGTGCTTACCAATAAAGTCATCAGTCCGTCTACTTCCAATTTTGGTCTGTTCCAATTTTCGGTTGAGAATGCGTACAATGTCAAAAAATCTACACCCAATTCTCCACAACCTTCTATAGTTTCCCTTACAGCTGTAATAGCGTTTTTATGACCAAACAACCTATCTATTATTCCTTTTTGCTTTGCCCATCTGCCATTTCCGTCCATTATAACGGCTATATGTTTGGGTAAATTATGTTTTTCTATTTTATCTTTCACTGAATACGTAATAGGATAATTATTATCCTTTAATTTTAATTTTTGTTCTACCTTTTTTAATGAATATTTTCAAGGTCAGCAAAACTTACATTTGGCAAATTTAATGAATTTGATAACCGTATCAAAACAATAAAACATCTTGAAGCCCTTCAAGATGTTTTATTTAAGATATTTTATGATTTTATTTACTTAAGGACACCATAACCTCATGATTGTGTAGGTCAAAGTGAGTGAAGTGTACAAGTAATTATCTTTAAGTGTGTAGTCGTTTTGCTGACTTTGAGCTAAACTAAAGTCTTCGCCTCCTACATTGTCGAGATAATCTGTGAATGTTTTTCTGGCTCCAAGCTCGAAATCTAATCCCCATTTATGCGAAAATTTATATTTCACACCAAGCCCGTAAGGTATTATCATCTGAAAGGTAGAATAATTACTGGATTTGACTTGGTTTGTACTGAAATTCATAAAACCGAGCCCTCCAAACAGATAAGGAGTCCAGTCTGTATGGTGCTTATCAAACTTAAAGTCAAGAAAATTATATTCCATTACCCCGTTCAATTCTATGAGATTGGTCTTGAAGTTTAATCCTCTTTGCTGATTGAATGGGTCTTTTACTTGTGCATCATCGCCTTTTATAGAACCAACGCTTAAACTTGTTTTTACTGAAATATCATTTCTTAAGTTTACTCTACAAAAAGCATTTATGCCCAATTGTGTAAATTTAGGATTATATGAAGGAGATAAATCACCTTTATAGTTGAAACCTCCAGCTCCTAAGCCTAGTTGTGTTCTTTGAGCTTTTGCTGGAATCAATAAAAAAGTTACTACTATTAATAAAATTATTTTGTTCAACATTTTAGATTTTTATATCAGATTGCTTTATTAAAACTATAAACGCCTATTAAGGGCATTTTATTTTAGCTGGCAAATGATATATCAAACTAAATGTTGTAAGTAAATACATATCGTTTCCTTTTGTTTTTCCTCTTGAACTAGCGCTATCACTTATACCCTGAATACCAAATGGATAGCCTAATTCATAACTTTGTGCATTCTGTAAATCTGTTGGACTTGCAGTTGGTAAACCTTTTTTTATTAAATAATCTTCTACAGCCAAAGACCTGTCTTTTCCAGAATAAGCAGCATATTTTTCGTTTGATCTATTTGCCATTGCTACGCTGAGACCCGATTGATTGGTTGAGAGTAAAGAGGAAATATCAGCATAATTACCACTTACGTCATCTAAATAATCTGAAAATGTATACCTCATACCTAGTTCTATACCAAAGTCAAATTCATTATTGATTTTAATTTTTGCACCTATTCCCACAGGAATGGCTAAATTTATAGAAGAGTATACTTTGGGAGCATAGCCTGGTTGCCCTTGCCCTTCGGTAGCTAATGGCTGAAGATCTATCCATTTGCTTTGTGTACCTACAGAATCTACCCCTTTAGCTTTTGGGCTATGTGAAAATACTGCTAATCCTCCAAATATATATGGTCTAAATGCAGCTCTTTTCTGATTGTTTTTGGGCAATGGTACAAACTCATATACACCTACTAAAGAAAGTTCTTTTACATCGTTTCTGAAATGTAGATTTCTGATAAAATTTTCTTCAAAACCTGATACACCTTCAAACAAAACATCGTCTGCAAAAAGTCTAGCAAAAGTAAGACCTACTCTAAAACTGACTTTGGGTTTGAAATATCTCTGATAATGTGCAGATACGTTCCATCTTATATTAGAGCTTGCAAGCCCTTGAAAAGGCCTAGAAATCGGATTCAAATCTCCATAATAGGTTGATGTACCTAAACCTAAACCAAAAGATGACCTTCCTGGAAAATTACTTTTTCTTTCTTTGTGGTCTCTTTTTCCTGTTAAATTACCATAGTCAAATTGAGCATAAACAACATTTATGCTAAAAATTGTAACAGTAAGTAGTATTAAACCTAGTTTGGCAAATTTCATCTATTTTTTCTTTATTTTAAGACAAACAAATTCCATAATTAATCGGGAATCTGTTGATAATTATTAATTTAATTTTTTAAATTACAAGTCAATGTTAATTAAATCTTTCAAAAATCAAAAAAAATAACTCTTGAAGATTGTTTTAATTTTTTAAAAAATATAGTTCAGATATAGTCAAATATAATACTTTTCAATAAAATACTTTCACAAATATAGGAATGCTTGTGGTAAATTCGAAAAAGAAACTTGCAAATATTATATATTCAAACAGCAAAGCTCTAAAACTGAAACGAAAAAACTTATAATATTCTTACTTTATGTTGTGAAAATATTTTTATCCAAAATAATGCCAAATAAAACATATTGTATTTTCTTGAAGATTCAAAAATATACGAATTACAATTGTACATATTAAGGCAATATTCTTCCTTACCAACTTTAGAATTGTTTTTTAAATAAAAATTTCAAATAAAAAACTGTGTTTATTGCCTTTATTAGTCTAATTTATTTATTTCTTGAACAATAAAATTGTAGTTTTGCGATATATTTTTTTGCTTTATGAAATTTAAAATGGAACCACGCTCTGTCAATCACTCTCGCACTACAATTACCGAATTGATGATACCTTCTTATGCCAATTTTGGTGGCAAAATACATGGAGGAATTTTATTGAACTTAATGGATAAAGTAGCTTATGCTTGTGCCGCAAAACATGCAGGTACTTATTGCGTAACAGTAACGGTAGATAATGTAGAATTTAGACAACCTGTAGAAGTAGGTGAACTTGTTTCTCTGCATGCTTCTGTAAATTATGTTGGAAAAACTTCGCTAATTGTAGGTATAAAAGTAGTTGCCGAAAACATCAAAGATGGCAGCGTAAAACACACCAATACTTCCTATTTTACGATGGTAGCTAAAGATGATAAAAACCAACCCACAGAAGTACCTCCACTTATATTGGAATCGTCTGAGGATATAAGACGTTTTTTGGAATCGGTAAAACGCAAAGACTTGAAAATGTCGTATAAAGTAAACTTAGATAACGCCAAAACTAGCATGGAAATCAAAGAAAACTTGCATCTTTTGGAAAAAGAAAGATGTATTTTGAGGTAATAAAATTTCGCACAAAAACCATTTGAATAATCATGACAAAACTATTACGTTTAATGCTGATATTGCTAGCCATATTGGCGAGTTCATTTGTGTTTTTTAGGTTTTATTATACCAAAACCTTTAGCCCCCACGCTAAAGTAACTTCCGAAAAAATGGGTGTAAGTATCGAATACTGTAGACCTTCCAAAAAAAACAGGTTGATATTCGGAAAAGAATCAGAAAAAGCCTTAGTACCGTTTGATAAATGGTGGCGTACAGGTGCAAACGAAGCTACCTTAATAAATTTTGATAGCGATGTAATTTTTGGAGATAAAATCATCAAAGCAGGCAATTACTCCTTATTTACTATTCCCTCTAAAGATGAGTGGACATTCATTATCAACAACGAAATAGGACAATGGGGATTATCATACGACCCCAAAAAAGATATTATAAAAACAAAAGTAAAATCTTTGAGAAAAACTGACACTACAGAAATGTTTACTATCTCGCTAAACGACAACGAAACAAATACCGAATTACTTCTTGAATGGGACAATACGTATGTGGTACTTCCCATAAAAAAATAGAAATCAGTGGTGTACTTTAGCTTAAACTTTATTTTACAAAAAAAGCTAATTTATGTACTACTAATAAAAACCATTCACCACAAAAACTGAGCTATTCCGTAACTGGTCGTAGCAACCGCCCAAAAAAATTTGGGAACAAAAACGAACAACCCTTTCCTTGGGTCGTGTCCTCACGACACAATATAGAGCCGAGGCGAGTGCGAATAATAAGAGCGTTAAAAATAAAATAAGTACAAACCATTTTAACATAAATCCAACAATAATTAAAAAAATGAAAAAATCAGTACACATTATGCTCTTTGTAATGATGAGTTTATTTCAAGGTTGGGGGCAATCACTTCCCTTGGGTCGTGTCCTCACGACCCAATACTACTAAATAATCTCAAATGAAATTTAAAATTAGACAAGTTTTCATATTTTTAAATTATGTTAGAAAATTTTGAAAGAAAATCACATATAGAA
>JAGNSI010000069.1 GCA_017988135.1 Pseudarcicella sp. | reverse complement strand
CTTTTAAATATTAACTATTACCCGTTTTTCAAAAAAACACCCAAATAGATATCTCAATTTATCCAGATATAAGCCTAACCGTTGGGGCTTAAACCAACTTAAATATCACTTAATAAACAGTTTACAACATGTTAAAAAAACAAATACTATTTATCCTACTCGCTCTTTTTAGTTTTTCATGCGAAAAAGAAGAAACACCAACTAAAATTGAGTTTTATAAAGTTCTGAATATTCAAGAATGTATAATAGACTCTTTATATGAACTTGATTTCAGCAAAATGAAAACAGAAACAGCTCCTTTTTTTAAAGATTCAGATCTTTTAAGCGTAGACTGGAAGACTATGATGTATACATTTACGAAAGAGGCTCGTGCAAAATTGCCACAATCAGCCTATGGCACTTGCTTGGTAATGAAAGTGAATAGCGAAAATATTTTTGCCTTTACTTTTGAGAGTCCTATTTTGGGAAAATGGGGATCTTTAGGTCACAGGATGACTGATATGGAAGAATTTGATTTAGACATGGGATTTATCTCCATGGATCCAACTATTCCTTATCCTACAAAGCCAAAACTTTTTGATGAAAAATTAAAGAAAGCCCTTGAAGAATCAGGGAGATTGAAATAATAATTATCCACCCCCCAATTTTTTCAAAAATTAGGGCATAAATTTAAACATAATGAAAAAAATACTATTTATCCTACTCGCTTTTCTTAGTTTTTCATGCGAAAAAGACGAAACACCAGCTAAAATTGAGTTTTATGAGATTTTAAACTACAACGAAATTAAGAATGATTCAACTGGAATTATAGACTTCTCTAAGGTTAGCATTACTAAAAATCCTGTAATTGAAAATTCAGACATTGTGAGTTATAAATGGGCAGACCATACCATTAATTTCACAGAACAAGGTAGAGATAAATTGAAAGCTTTTTATAAAAGTCAGTCTACTTCAAATATTTTACTTTTAAAAGTTAATGGAGAAAGCATTTATACAACTATGTATGAAAGTGCAATATCTAGTAGTGCAATTGTAGGTCATATACATTATTATGAAAACGAAGACAAAAGCTTTTCTTTATCATTCAACGAAGATTTCCGTTCGCCTTTGATAAAAGACAAGCGAGACAACGAGAAGTTAAAGAAAGCCCTTGAAGAATCAGGGAGATTGAAATAAAACATTCATCAACAAAAAAACCAAGCAAATTCTATAACAGAAAATTGCTTGGTTTTTTTTATCCCAAAATGCGATGGAATTATAGCGCTTCAGCCAATGCTTTGAATTCGTCTACTGTAACTTGTTTAGTTTCTGACTTTAAGTTAGCCAAAAGTACTTCTGCTACTTTTTCGTCGTAAACTTGGTTAAACAATGTTGAAAAATTATCAGATTTAGACTTATCGCTCAAATAGTTAGATGCTATTTTCGTGATCATTTCTTCCATTTGGTCATCTTCGCTTGCTGCATACATACCAAACTGACTTCTTACCATTTCTTTTGCTTTGATAAGCACTTCTGGATAATCAATTTTAATATTATTGGTTTTAGCAATATCGTTTTTAATCAATGACCATTTTGTGTTGTTCACCACTTTGTCAAAGTCAGCATCAATATCTGATTCTGTAAATTTACCTTCGTTGATAGCTACTAACCATTTGCGTAAAAACTCTAGAGGTAACTCTATTTTAGTTCCTTCTATAACGGTTCTTTCAGCTTGCAATTTCAACAAGTAATTTGCTTCTCTTTGATAATTATCGCCAATGATACTTTTTACTTCTTCTAAAAATTCTTGCTCAGTTGTAACCTTGTCTTTACCTACTGCTTTGTCAAAAAGCTCTTGGTTAAGCTCTGCTGGTTGGTTGCGTGTAATATCTTCTACTACAAAGCTAACATCCTGAGTATGTTCTGATATTTTTTCTGCTTTTATGCCTGTTGCAAGAGAAGCTGATTTATCGTCTACAAATATATCAGCTATCACTGCACTTACATTTGCATTTAGTTTTGCACCTGCAAATGCTTTTACTCCTACAGCGTTGAGTGATTTGTATGGTAGAGCTGTTTTTTCTGTTTTGCCATTAGAATCATAGCTTACAAAAATCATATCACCTTCTGCTACCTCTTCTGGATGTATTTGAGTTGCAAACTGATTTTTTATTTGCTCAAGTGCTTCATCTATTACGTTTTGTTCAATTTTAATTTCGTAATTGATAATAGCTGGTAAAGCTGCGAAATCTACAGAAAAATCAGAAGCTAAGCCCAACTCATATGAAAAAGAAAATTCTTTGTCTGTATCCCAGTTGATACTTTCAGACTTTTCTCTGTTTGGCAATGGATCACCGATTATATTAAGGGTGTTTTCTTTGATATAATCAGATACTGCTTCAGACAAAATAGTATTTATTTCTTCTACCAATACTGGCTTGCTGTACATTTTATTAATTAAATCTTGGGGAACCATACCTGGTCTAAACCCTTTGATGCTCGCTTTTTTGCGATAATCTTTCAGTGTTTTGCTTACTTTTTCTTTGTAATCTATTTCAGAAATAGCTACAGTTAAGGTTGCATTTACCGTGCTGCTTTTGTCTAGCGTAATGTTCATTGTGCTTTTTGGGGAGTGTTGATTTCGGATTTTGGAATTTTATTTTTTGATGGTGAGATTAATAAATATTACGTTTTAAAGAATTGTATATCCAAAATCCGAATTTCACTATCAAAAAAGCCCTCAAAACCTAATGGTCAAGAGGGCTCTGTTTGTACGGGTAGAGGGACTCGAACCCCCATGCCTCGCAGCGCCAGATCCTAAGTCTGGTATGTCTACCAATTCCACCATACCCGCCTGTATTTGGAACGCCCCAAATGATTGGGAATGCAAAGGTATAAATTTTTTTTTTCTTTCAAAATAAAAAACGAGATATATTTCAATTTTTTTTTCTAATAGACAATTCCTTACTTCAATTAACAACATATGTACTTTTATTGAGTTTCGTGCCAACTCATAAAAACCCTTTTCCACCAAAAAACCAATTTATTTATTATCAGCACTTTACAATCAAATGTTATTCAAACTCGTATTTCACTTTATACTGTTTTATAAATCCCAAACTTGCAATATTTATTTTCAAAAAAAAACATATTTATATTTAAAAAATCTAAAAAAAATATCAAAAACTATCTTTAATTAGCTAATAATGAGTATATTTATACCTTATCCTACATATTTTATATTGTTCAATACACATATTCACTTAACAATCAATAACATGAAAACACTTTACTCTTTTATTTTACTATTTTTTTATTTTTCAATAGTAAATGTAAATGCTCAAACACAGAACAGTGAAATACTCGTTCACCCCGAAGTACTCAAACACTCAATGACCCACTGGGGTTATGACATCAAACAGCCAGGCAAAGCAGTTGGTCTTACAAATGCAAATATTCTTAAAGTCTTTGTTGAAGACAAAATGAATATGGTAAGAATACCATTTTACCCTAGAGCTGGACATCCTTCGCTTGGAGTAGTCACAGAATCGGCTTATACACCTATTCTGGAAGCATTAAATAGAATAAAAACATATTCAACTCCAATTGACTTCAAAATCTTTGCTAGCTTAAGATTGGAAGGGCCATTAACGTTTCCATTATGGGTAAAAAATGCAGATACAGTTACAGTGAATGCAAGTAAATACGCCCAATTGGTTTCAGACTTTTTAGTATTTATGAAATCAAAAAACATCAATGTAGATATACTAGGGGTTGACAATGAAGCTGAATATAATGATGGGGTGATTTCGCAATCTAAATACAAAACTATTTTAGACACATTAAGAAAACATGCTTTGAATGGAAAATTTACTTTGCCTTCAAAATTTATAGGACCAGAAAATTACGGACCAGATTTTGCTTGGCTTAATGCACTCAAAGCAAATGGCAATTTTAGTCAAATAGATATTTCAGGCACTCATTATTACCCACATCTTCGTCCATTGGCAAATCTGACTACTCATTTTGCATCTTCCTTTGATAAACCTATTTGGAACTCAGAAATACATTGGGATGCTAAATCAGATGTTCCTGATCACAAAGAAGCAGCTGAAGCACTGGTTGCTATGTTTGACAATCTGGACCTTAGATTTAGTGGATTTGTTTATTGGGATTACAATTTAAACAGGACTTCTTATAGAGGTAGAATGATGAGCGAATTTGTAAGGGCAACAACACCAGGAGCGAAAGTGATAGATGTAGATGATGAAGATGGCCGTACAATGACCAACCAAAGCAAGCTTAACACTAGAGCAACGAGGGTAGACAACACAGTATATCTTTGGGTGCTCAATAACAAAACTGGAGCACTTACCAACAAAGATATAAAAGTAGCCGATGGATCTACCATTACAGGTACGCCAACATTATTACAATGGAACAAATCAACTTTAACAAATAACGGAACATCAATACCTATTACAGATAATGGACTAAAAGTAACTTTTCCTGATTCGAGTATTTCTTTGATTAAGTTTGATGTAAGTCCAACTGTAAGCCAAATATTCAACCAAGAAAATATTTTGGTTACTCGTAAAGGAATGGCCAATTCAGGTTTAAGCTTAAGCGCCGAAACCACAGTTATGGACGAATATACACCGTCGGGTGATTTTGTAAGAACTAGACAACTGGACCCTAGTAAAGCAAACTTATCTGGGAACACACTAACAGAGGGTTTTGGACAATTGTCTCAAAATGGAAAATTCTATGCCATAGGCGCTTACGAAGCTCCTTTAGGCACTGAAAATGTTGCTACTTCAAATGCCGCAACTATAAAACGAATAATAGCTATAACCGACCTAAATGGCACTACAGACTATACAACTAAACCCAACAATTTAACGGGTGCTATTGTAGGGGTTGTACCTAACGATACTGGCGATGGCGTTTGGATAGGCACTTCTTCAGGCTTGTATTATTCAGCTAAAGGAAATACTGGAGCTGCTACTTTAATTTCAACTACAAGTACCAACCTGAGAGTTCCTGCCATTTACAATGATCAGCTATTTGTATCTGGCAATTCTGGGACTATAGGCACCTCAGCTGGCATTAGAGTAGGAATTGTAGGCACAGGCTTACCTACTACAAGCGGACAAACAATTGTAAACCTTCCTGGATCCAACTTTTCTTTTACAGCAGGTACACCAGGAATCAGTGCAATCAGCCCGTGGCAGTTTGCTATCATAGATGCTTCACCTGTGGTAGTTGGCTATGACTTATTGTATGTTGCTGACGATGGCTCTGCTAATGCTGCAAATGGTGCATTAACTGGCGGTATCAAAAAATTCAAATTTGATGGCACCTCGTGGAATTTTGTGAGAAACATCGCTGAAACAAATCCTACTACTGGCGTAAATTATAAATTTAGAGGACTTGCAGCTTCACGTGATGGAGATAATATTATTTTATATGCAACGGCAGACAATAAATTAATAAAAACAATAGATTCTGATGCATTTGCTACTGCTAGAAAAGCTGCTGCTTCTCCTTTTCAAGTAATAGCAACAGCCCCTACAAATTCTTTTTTTACTGGAATAAGTTACGTCCCTAGCAATGCAGCTCCACTTTCTATTACTCTTATTGATTTTTCTGCAAAATTAGACAAAGGAAATAGTTTAGTAAAATGGACTACCACACAAGAAGAAAACACCAAAGAGTTTTTGCTAGAAAAAAGCAAAGATGGTATCGCCTTCGAAACTATTGCTAAAATGCCAGCTCGTGGCGTAAAAGTATCTAATTACTATTCGTATTACGACAATGACTTAAAAACTGAAACTGTATTTTACAGACTAAAAATTATAGGAAAAGAAGATGAAAAATCATCGTACAGCAAAATAATTTCATTGTCCAACGCTAATGGCATAAAATTAAGTATTTATCCAAATCCTGTAGCGGAATCTTTTACTATCAACCACAATAGTACTAATGAAAACCAAGCTTATACAATTTTGAATCAAGCTGGTAAAACAATAGCTAAAGGTGTTATCTTGAAAGGGACAAACTTTACAGAGGTTAAAGAAATGAATAATCTAAAAAAAGGAGTGTACTTTTTGAAATATGCAGAAAACAAAAAAGCTATAAAAATTATTAAAAAATAATACCACAACACTTTACATAAAAAAAGCCATTAAAAATTATTTTAATGGCTTTTTTTATGAATTAATTATTTCAAAACGTAAGCAAGTTGCTCTTCGTTTTCTTTAATCCAATGATAAATATCTTGCACTATTTCTTTCATTCCTAAAACAGGCTTCCAACCAGTAAGTTTAGTAATTTTAGTATTATCAGTAATATACAACCTAATATCGGCAGCTCTATTTTCTGCGACTTGACTTATGGCTATGGTATTACCTGTAACTTCCTGACAAATAGCAGTTAATTCTTGTAAAGAAGCACTAGCCTCTACCCCACCACCGGCATTTAAAATTTCGCCATTCACCGAATCTATATTGTGAATCTGAATATCTATCAATCTAAACAAGTCGTTGATATGAAGCATATCTCGAGTTTGCTTACCTGTACCTCCATATCCAATATACGATAAAGGTTGTTTCCAAAAATGCCTTGCAACCCAAAGAACCATAACTCCTTGATCTACCTTTCCCATTTGCCAAGGCCCTGTAATAACACCGCATCTGTTTATTACGGTTTTTAGACCATAAAATTCGTTATATTCTTGTATCATCAGCTCTGAAGCCAACTTTGTGGCACCGTACAAAGAACGGGCTCCAGCTAGTGGAAAATCTTCTGAAATACCATGCTTGCTCACTCCAACTACAGGCTGATTATCTGCCAAAACAAAGCGTGTACTGCCTTCTTCATAATTGAGCTGCTCGATGGTTTTTATCGGATATACTCTTGATGTTGAAAGAAATACAAAATTTGCTTTGCATTTTTTTGCATAATTCAGGCAATTGATTGTTCCGTTTAAGTTGGTATTCACCAAATAGTCAGGTGTGCCGTCTAAACCAGCCAACACTGAGGGCTCTGCGGATGCTTCTATCACTACATCTACAATTGGTAATGCATCAAAGTCTTCTTTGCAACGAATATCTCCATGTACAAAATTTACTTTATTATTACCTAGTCTACTTACATTTAGCTCTGACCCTTTTCTTTTCAAATTATCTAAACAAGTAATCTCATAGTTTGGATACTTGCTTTTCAATGACAATGCTAGTGTGGAGCCTACAAAACCTGCCCCACCAGTGATTAATATTTTCAAATTTTCAGCTTAAATATTATTAAAAAATGCGTTTTAAATTTATGTTTTCTATTGGCCTAATAATCAATGGCACTTTCTCTACTTTAACAGAGCTACTATCAAGTCCAAACCATTTATCTTCTGAATTGGTAAATTGTTTAATAAAAAAGTAAGCTTTCATTACTAAACTTTCCATCAATGGCAATTGGTTTTCATAAGACAAGAATCGTTCTAAAACAACAAATCTAAAGTCGCCTATCAAATTTTGTTTATTAAGAGACTCATATCTTGAAGTCAGATCTACTTCTCCGTTTTTAACCATATCTTCTACAACTTTCCTAAAGTATAGATTTATTTTTTGTTCTATCCTAAACCCAAGCCTAAAGTTCACTTTTATAATATCGTCTGGCGCAATCACGTTTACTTTGTACTCCATAGTGTAAGGCTCATCTACCGAGTCTACATGTACAAACCAAAAAATATCGGCTCGTTTAGGTCTTTTTTGAAAAATAGAATAAATAATTTTAGACTCAATCTCGTTTGATCTTGAAGCGTTTGACATAAACACCAAGTGTGTTGCATACTTTGGAACAGTCATATCTTCGCTCAATTCTTTCAAAGAATCTATGTATTTATCTAGCTTAGTGTATTCTGTAAGTCGCATTTTGATGATTCCTGCTCTGTACCAAACTACCATCACTGTTACTATCAAAAATGCAATAATCAATGAAACATAACCTCCGTGAGAAAACTTACGTAAATTGGCAACCAAAAATGCCCCTTCTAATAATATATATACACATAAGAAAATCACAATCCACATTCTGTTGAATTTTTTGATGTACAAATAATAAGCCATCAAAATGGTAGTCATCAACATAGTGAGTGTAATCGCTAAACCATAAGCAGCCTCCATAGCTGTAGATTCTTTAAAATACAGCACTACACCCATACAACCCAACCACAATAATATATTCATACTGGGCACATACAATTGACCTTTTTGATCTGAAGGATAATTGAGCCTAACTTTTGGCCAAAATGACAATCGTATAGCTTCTGCTATAAGTGTAAAAGAACCCGATATCAAAGCCTGGCTAGCAATAATAGCAGCAGCTGTAGCTATACAAATACCTGTAATCAAAAACTCATTTGGCATCAATTCAAAGATAGGTTTACGACCATCTAATATTTGCCCTTCATGTAGAAGCAACCAAGCACCTTGCCCAAAATACTGCAACAAAAGTGCTATTTTAACAAATATCCATGATATTCGAATATTCCCTCTACCACAGTGACCAAGATCTGAATAAAGTGCTTCTGCTCCTGTAGTACATAAAAAAACAGCTCCTAAAGTCCAAAATCCGCTTTCGCCTAATGCATTGGGCGTAATCATTAATTTGTAAGCATAATAAGGCGAAAGTGCTTTGAAAATTTCATAATCTTGTGCTATCCAAATAACGCCAAATACGGCCAACATACCAAACCAAACCATCATTATTGGTCCAAATAACTTACCTACTACTTTAGTTCCAAATATTTGAAACATAAACAATACGGTAATAATAGCCAACACAATAGGCACTGTTTGTAAGTCTGGATATATTTTCAACAATCCTTCTACGGCAGAGGCTACAGAAATCGGTGGCGTTATAACCCCATCTGCAAGCAAAGTTGATGCACCAATAATAGCTGGAACGGTAAGCCATTTCGCATGCCTTCTTACCAAAGAAAATAACGCTAAAATACCGCCTTCACCTTTATTGTCTGCTCGAAGAATGAGGATAACGTATTTCAGAGTTGTCTGTAAAGTGAGCGTCCAAAAAATACATGACAAACCTCCCAAAACGGCAGTGCTTGTTATTGGATTTTTGTCGCCAACGATAGATTGCATTACGTAAAGCGGAGATGTACCAATATCTCCGTAAATAATACCCATGGCTACTAAAAGACCTGCAGCTGTGGCTTTGTCAAAATGTTTATTGTCCATTTCTGAATTGAAACAATCATTGCTTATTTACTGCAAATGATTGGAGAAGGTTAAAGTAAAATTTTATTCTATACTTTTAAAAACTAATGTGATTCTTTTATAAGCAAAAACCTTGCAAAGATTTGCAAGGTTTTTGTAAAAATCTATACATACACCGACGATAATTTTGCAAACTCTGCTACTCTTTCGCTTATTTCGTCTTTAGATAATGCCAATGTGCGTTCTGTTCCGAATTTTTCTACACAAAAAGAAGCCATCGCTGAGCCATACACTACAGCTCTTTTAAGGTTTTCGAAAGATAAATCGTCTGTTTTGGCTAAGTATCCTATAAAACCTCCTACAAATGTGTCTCCAGCTCCTGTTGGATCAAAAACATCTTCTAAAACTAATGCTGGGCAAAAAAACAATTCTTCACCTTGAAATAATAACGCTCCGTTTTCACCTTTTTTAATAATAAGTGTTTTAGGACCCATTTCCATTATTTGCTTGGCTGCTGTTTTCAATGAATATTCACCTGTCAATTGTCTTGCTTCTTCATCGTTGATACAAAGTACGTCTACCATGCTAATAACAGTACGTAAATCGTCCATAGCAATATCCATCCAAAAATTCATGGTATCCATCACTATTAATTTTGGACGGTTTTGCAACCTATCTATTACCATTTTTTGAACCGATGGTGCAAGATTACCCAACATCAAATAAGTACAATCTTGATACGATTCGGGCAAAATAGGATCAAAAGAACCCAACACGTTTAGTTCTGTTACTAAAGTATCTCTTGAGTTCATATTATTGTGGTATTTACCAGACCAAAAAAAAGATTTCTCTCCTTTTTTTATTTGTAAACCCTGCACATCTACACCCTTGTTTTTGAGTAAATCTATATATTCTTGTGGAAAATCTTCGCCAACTACCGAAACCAAATTTATTGGCTTTTTGAAATAAGATGCAGACAATGATATGTATGTGCCAGCTCCACCGATTATTTTATCGGTTTTGCCAAATGGGGTTTCTATTGCATCAAAAGCAACTGAACCAACAGCTAATAGACTCATTTAATGTTATTTAAATAAAATTCAATTCATTATTAAAATTTCAACTTCCCAAAGTTAATAAAATATTTAATTTATCTCAAACTGTGATTTTTTTAATAATCATTTATAGAGCTTAGGCTATTACAAACAACCAAGCTATTATAATAGTAAATATTAAGAGTGACTTCGATTATATTACACTTTAGTTCCTGAAATACGGTGACCGTTTTTAAGGAACTTACAAATGATAGTAAGGGCGAAGACGGTAAGGGCGAAGACGGTAAGGGCGAAGACGGTAAGGGCGAATTGCAATTCGCCCCAACACCATCACTTTCTTAAAAAATCTTCAAAGCTAGCTTGTTGATATACTTTACCCAATTGTTGCGATTTTGCAGAAAAACCAGGCGTCATTTCTATGTCTTGTTTACCTACATTATCGAATACCAATTTACCTGAAGCATTCACCCAACCAAAACCATTATTGAATGAAAAATATGCCGATGGTTTATAATCAGACGCAAAAATATCCTTTGACCAGATAAACTTTGCTGTGTTTATTTTCAATTGATTGAGTAAAGTTTTTACCAAATCGGTTTGCGAACAAACAGATTTTACCATTTTTTGCTTCCCTTCCAAAGCACCTCCCAACCAAAGCATCGGCACAACAAATTGCTCAACCTTATGAGAGGTAATTGGCTGAGGATGACCGTGGTCTGCAATAACGATTATTACAGTATTTTTCCACCAAGAACTTTGTTTTGCTTTTCGAATAAACTCCCCGAAATGCTTGTCTGTATAATTGTGTGCATTCAAAAACTGCGAAGTTTCGTCTTGCCCTGTTATAACATTATGATTGGGCACCTCAAATGGTTCGTGGCTACTTAGCGTAAAATAATTCACAAAAAAAGGTTGCGTGGTTTTATTTAAATCATCATAAAGACGTTCAAATACTTTTTTATCATTGGCACCCCACTTGGTTGACTTTGTTTCAGCATCAGTAAAATCCGATTTTGTTACCAATTTATCAAAACCAATATTCAAAATATAACTTTTCATATTGCCAAATTCGGGTTCACCACCATAATACCAAGCAGTAGAATATCCCTCATTTTTGAGCGACTGAGAAATAGAAGGCAACTTAGCTGTTTTGTTGGGGTAATCTATGATACTAGTAATGGGTTGTGCTGGGTAACCGCTCAAAATGGCAACTATTCCTTTAGGTGACCTGTCGCCACTGGCAAAACAGTTTTCAAAATAAACACCCTCACGACGTAATTTTTCAAATTCTGGCAGCACAGGTTTACCATTTCTTTTTAAACCAACCAATTTTGCTGTCATACTTTCCCATGTCACAATCAGCATATTAGGCTTATTGCCATTCAACAATTCTAAAGTATTGCCAGTTGTTTTGTTTAATGAATCTACTATAGTCAATGCTTTTTGATGAGCAACCACCACAAATGGATTCTCTTTAACTTTAGACTTAGTAAGACTTTGAAAAAAATTAAAACATGGATTTACAGCAGATTGATTTGCAAAGTAATTTACAGAAAAATAAGCCGAACTTTGATTGATAGGTGCCAATTGCAAACCACCTCTGATAGGTATAATCTGAAAAGCCAACAAAAACAAATGGGCACAAAATGAAATAAATTTTGGTTTAAAATCGAAATAATAATCAGAAGAAAAAATCCTTTTTTGAGCTAAATATATCACTATGCAATATCCCAAAAACAAACTAAAAAGCAACAACAATGGAGATGATTGCATAGAAGCTAGCATCTCTTTTGGGTGGTCTGCAAACCGCAAAAAACTAGCTTCAATCTTAAAACCCCAAGCTTTAAATAATTCCAAATCAGCAACAATTACCAAAGCCACAATAGACAATATCACCCAAAAGTAATATTTAACCGAAGCTTTTAATGCCAAAGAAGGAAACCAATGACATAGCAAATGCAAAAGAATAACAGGGGCTAGCATGTAGCTAGCTATAGAAACATCTAAACCCAAACCGTTTGTAAACACACCCGACAATTGCCCAAAATCTAGTTTTGAAGCTAATTCATGGTGGTAAAACAAAAATAAAACCTTACCTATTACATTCAAAAACAAAAAGGTAAGCCAAATTTGAAAAATATATTTAAAGGACTTCCACATTGGTATTTATAATTCTTCTAAAAATTTAACACAAAAATAATACAAAATAAACATAACACTATTACAATAGAATTCGGAATTTATAACAGACCATATTCCATTTTTTTATTTTACAATCAAACAATAAATTTAGAATGGAGTTACCTTTGAAAGAAAATTTAGGCTATTTTCAGAAATTAGTATTTATTGAAATAGCAAAGCAAAAAACAAAGCAACGTAAAAAATGAAAGTAGTAGTAATAGGAGCTGGTTTTTCAGGATTGGCAGCAGCAACAGCATTGGCAGATAAAGGATATGATGTAACAATTGTAGAAAAAAACGAAATGGCAGGAGGCAGAGCAAGGATGTTTGAGGCTGAAGGTTTCAAATTCGACATGGGCCCAAGCTGGTATTGGATGCCCGATGTATTTGAAGACTATTTTGCCCGATTCAACAAAAAGCCTTCCGATTATTATCATCTAAAACGACTAGACCCTTCTTATTCGGTTATTTTAAACCAAACCACCACCATAGATTTACCTGCAGATGTTCAAAAAATTGGAGACCTTTTTGAAAGTATGGAAACAGGAAGTAAAGCCAAATTTGAAAACTTTATGCAACAAGCTGCCTATAAATACAAAGTAGGTATAAAAAAATTTGTATGGAAACCCTCTACCAGTATCACCGAATTTTTGAGTTTAAAACTATTATACGACGTAACTAGACTAGACGTTTTCCAATCTTTCTCAACCCATATACGCAAGTATTTCAAAAATGAAACCATTATAAAACTTATGGAGTTTCCGATTTTATTTTTGGGAGCTACACCACAAAACACACCTGCCATGTATAGCCTCATGAATTACGCAGAGATGCAAATGGGAACTTGGTACCCACAAGGTGGAATGCACGAAATAGTAAAAGCTATGCAACAGTTAGCACAAGAAAAAGGCGTAAAAATAAAATTTAACCAAACCGTTGAAAAAATAAACATACATAACGGATTGGCTCAAAGAGTATCAACAAATAAAGAATCATTTGACGCTGATATCATTATTGCAAGTGCCGATTACCAGCATATCGACCAAAAAATATTAGAAAAAAAATATAGAAATTATGATGAAAAATATTGGGACAAAAGAGTAATGGCACCCTCATCGCTTTTGTTTTACTTGGGATTAAACAAAAAAATAGAAAAACTACACCACCATAATTTATTTTTCGATGAAGATTTCAATCTTCATGCTCACGAAATTTACACCGAAGCAAAATGGCCTTCTAAACCATTGTTCTACGCTTGTGTACCATCAAAAACAGACCCTAACGTAGCACCCGAAGGTTGTGAAAACTTGTTTTTATTGATTCCTGTTGCACCAGATTTAGAAGACAACGAAGCGACCAGAGAAAAATATTTTCTTCAACTTATAGATCGCCTAGAAAAATATTGTGGCGAAAACATAAAAGAGCACATAATCTACAAAAAAAGCTATGCTCACAACGATTTCATAACCGATTATAATGCTTACAAAGGTAATGCTTATGGTTTAGCAAATACATTAATGCAAACAGCACTCCTGAAGCCGTCACTCAAAAACAAAAAAGTAAAAAATCTTTATTATACAGGACAACTCACCGTGCCAGGTCCAGGCGTGCCCCCTTCTTTAATATCTGGCTTAGTGGTAGCCCAAGAAGTGATCAAACAATACTCAAAATAAAATACACAAAAAAAGGCTTGTTCGAAATTATCGAACAAGCCTTAAGAAAGTGGAAGAAGGCGGACTCGAACCGCCGACACACGGATTTTCAGTCCGATGCTCTACCAACTGAGCTATTC
>JAGNSI010000068.1 GCA_017988135.1 Pseudarcicella sp. | reverse complement strand
GTATAGTCTTTGGCTATCATTTTGATATTGTGGTATTTATCAAATTCATCTTCAGAATGGGTAGTGGTAAGAATAACACTCTTACAGCCAGCATTTTGTGAAGTTTGTGCTCCAGTAGGAGAATCTTCAAAAACGATACACTCAGCCAAATCGTAACCCAACTCATCGGCTACTTTTTGAAAAACTTCGGGGTCTGGCTTGCCTTTAGACACCATTCCTGAGTGAATTACGCTATCGAAATAATGGCGTATAGGTAAATTATTCAATACAAAGTTTACATTTGTTTCTGGAGCAGCAGTACCAATACCGAGTGGTATATTTTTGGCTTTGGCATCGTCCAAAAACGCCATCAAACCATCTATTGGTTTCAGATCATTGATGTATTGTTTTTGATAAATCAATTCTTTACTTAAAGAAATTTCTTGAAGTTGTTCTTCAGAATACTTGTTTGGAAACAATTTTTCTAAAATTTCTTCATTTTTTCCGTGACATTTTAGTTTTACTTCCTCAAGAGTAAGAGGCATTCCGAGTTCCGACAAGGTGGTTTGCCAAGCTTTGTGATGCACCGCCATATTGTCTATAAGCGTGCCGTCCATATCAAAAATAAATGCTTTCATTGTTTGTAAGTGTAAAAAAATTGGGCTAGAAATGATATTTGTTATTGATTATATTTTTTAATAATATCATAAAAACCATCTGAAGAAATATTATCTAATAATGGAATTAAATCAGGTCTATCTTCAATCAATGGATAAAGTTTTTTACGATAACTATTTAAAATACCAACAATAGCATAATTCCCATCGTGTTTTACAAATACTTCTTGAACATTTGCTGATCTATCGTAGGAATTCATATAATACGCTTGATACCAACCAATTTTGCCTTCTTCTACAACTCTATATAAAATATTATATTCTGGAAGATTTCCATTAAACTGTTTAGACATCATTTTAATCTTTTTACCCTCATAATCTGTGTATTCTAAATATTTAACATCCGAAACACGTATTTTTTTCAACTTACCCTCAGATTGAATTTTAAAAGAATTAATAAAAGTTGTGTTATCAAATATTTTCCTATTAAACATATTTGGAAATGTTTTCACCTTAGACACAACCGTATCATTTTCGTTGGTTATAAACTTTACATCTACAAAAACTTGGGCATTTGTAAAATTACAAATGCCCAGTAATAAGCCTATTAAAAGAAATTTAGTCATAATTAATATTGATTAACAGCTTTGTCCGTAATATGCATTTGAGCCGTGTTTACGTTCGTAATGTTTGGCTATCAAAGTGTCTTTGAGCTTGTTTACTCTTGGATTTAGCGTGCAAGTAAGGTAAGCCATTTGGGCAATTGCTTCTAACACACCAGCATTGTAAACTGCTTTTTCTGCATTTTTACCCCAGGTAAATGGTGCATGATTGCCTAAAAGCACCATTTCTACTTCTTTATAAGTAAAATTTCTCTTAGCAAATTCATTGATAATTTGAAAACCCGTTTCTGTTTCGTAGTCGCCTTTTATCATGTGGTCTTCCATAGGTGGTGCACATGGAATGTCTACTGTAAGGTGATCGGCATGGGTAGTTCCTAGTATTGGAATATCCATTTGAGCTTGGGCAAATGCCGTTGCATAAGTTGAATGTGTATGAACAATTGACCCTATTTCTGACCAATTTTTATATAAAACAGCATGTGTTTTAGTATCTGATGATGGACGTAAATCTCCTTCAACTATTTTTCCTTCAAAATCGCAAATTACTATTTGTTCTTCTTTCAATAATTCGTAAGGCACACCACTTGGTTTGATGGCAAATACGCCCAATTCACGATCTACCACGCTAACGTTACCAAATGTAAAAACTACCAAATTCAACTTTGGCAATTGCATATTGGCATCGAAGCAAGCTTTTTTTATTTTGTCGTACATTTTAAATATTATTTGGTATTAGAATAAAATATGTTCTAATGTTGAATTATGTATTATTCTTGATTCACAGTGTATCTGAATGCATTGGCTGTAAGCGAGTATCCAGATGTGTTTACAGTGGTAAATGCTTTATACTTCAAATCCATCAGTCCGTGAGCTCCTTCTTCTTTGGCTTTTGCTACCATTTGGTTAAGTAAAGACATTTTTTGATTGTAGTCTAAACCTCTTTTAAGCATAGCCCCTTTATAAGTTTGCTGCTCATCTGTAAGTGGACTTTCTTCGGTGAGTTTAAGTTCTGTAAGTAAACTAAAAGCTGCTTTTGGCTTCTCACCTGACTCCAAAACTTCTATATCGTAATTGTCTTTTAGTCCAAACGAAAGCCCATGCTTTTCATCGTTTCCACCTCTAGTATAATTTTTATCATAGTAGCTGGTAACTTGTGGTTTTTTGCAAGAAATTATTCCTACTAAAAGCAAATTGAGCAATAATAGATGTTTCATTTTTTTATGTATGTTTTAAAAGATTTTTATTGTGTATACTTTCAAAACGTAAATTGAAAATTATTATTGAATACTTGTTGCATCGTAAATCAACACTCTTTCCCAAAGGTGCTTACAGTCTGCCAAAAATTGCAAATGTATTGGGTGTGTTTGATATACATCGTGCCCTGGCATTCCTTCAAATACGGTGAGTAAAGAGTAGCTATAAGTACGGTCTATAGTAGGTCTGTCTGTGCTTGCAGGCGTTCCTACGCTAAAATACTTCACTACTTCTATGTTTTGAAGTGAACTTACACCTTTTTCAAACAAGGCAATTTCTTCAGAGCTTAGGTCTTTTTTCAACCAAAAATTTACGGTATGTACTAGCATTTTATTGAATGTTATTTTTTTATAAATTATCTTTTTTTATTACTTCTATCATTTTTTCTTTTAGTTCTTCCGATGCTTTTAATAGAGGAAGTCTTACTTCTGATTGGATCAAGCCTTTTAGTTCTAAAATTTGTTTTACGCCTACTGGATTTCCTTCTTCGTACAATAATGGGTCTATTGCCAAAAACTGACCCAATGTTTTACGTGCCGATTTAAAATCACCTTCCAATGCTTTATGAATTAAGCTCGCAAACTTATCAGGAATAGCATTAGCAATGACAGACATCACTCCCACTCCACCGCAAGCGATAATTGGCAATGCTTGTACATCATCTCCAGAAATCAACAAAAAGTCTTCAGGCATATCTTTGGCAATTTCCATACACTGCTCTATTATGCAAGATGCTTCTTTGATACCTATAATATTGTTATGTTGAGCCAAAGTAAGTGTGGTATTTGCACTCATATTAATGCCAGATCTACCAGGTATATTGTACATTATAATAGGTAGTGGACTAGCATCTGCCAAAGCTGTATAGTGGGCTATCACGCCTTTGGCTCCAGGTTTGTTATAATATGGACATACAGACAAAATGGCATCTACACCCGAAAAATCGGTATCTTTAAACGACTGAACGAGTTGCAAGGTATTGTTTCCTCCTAAACCGTAAACGATAGGTAATTTGCGTGGATTATGGGTTTTAACGAAATTTAAAATTTCTTTTTTTTCGTCTCTTGATGTTGTTGCAGATTCGGCAGTGGTGCCGTTTACAACCAAATAATCAACACCACCGTCACTAACATGTTGAAGTAGTTTTTCAAAACTTTTATAGTCTATACTTCCGTCTGAAAGCATTGGGGTTACTAGTGCTGGTGCTACTCCGTGGAATTTTGGTCTCATTTTATTCTTTTAATGCTTTTGTTATAAAAGCTTTTTTATAGAAATATAGAAGATTTGTCTTATAAAATCATTTGAACAAAGTCTTCTTCGCTGATAATTTTTACGCCTAATTTGATTGCTTTTTCTAACTTAGATGGACCCATGCCATCTCCTGCCAATAGGTAATCTAATTTTCCTGAAACGCCACTTAAAACTCTTCCTTGATGGGCTTCTATTTTGTTTTTGAGCTGATCTCTTTCAAAATTTTTAAAAACTCCCGAAATTACAAAAGTTTTTCCTTCTAACCGTGTACTTTCTGTTACAATTTCTGTTTCTTGGGTTTGAAATTGCAAACCTGCGTCTTTTAGACATTGTATCAAAGCTTGATTTTCTGAATCCGAAAAATATTCTATTACACTTTCTGCGATACGTTCGCCTATTTCGGGAACTGCCAAAAGTTGTTCTTTATCAGCTTGTGCAATTGCTTCTATATTTTTGAAATAGTTTACCAATTTTTCAGCGACGGTAGCCCCTACAAAACGTATTCCTAGTCCAAAAAGTAATTGTTTGAATGGTATTTCTTTTGATTTTTCTATTCCTTGTAATATATTATTAACCGATTTTTCTTTGAATCTATCCAATTCGATTAAATTTTCATACTTTAGCTTGTACAGTTCTGCAACGTTTTGTACCAATTTTTTGTTATAAAAAATCTCTATAGTTTCTGAGCCAATGTTATCGATATTCATGGCTTTTCTTTGAATAAAATGCTCTATTTTGCCTTTTATCTGAGGTGGGCATGCTTTTTCATTGGTACAAAAATGATTTGCCTCATTTTCTTTTCTAATAAGAACAGCGTCACATTCGGGGCAATTTTCTGGAAAATTAAGCTTAATGCTATTTTCTTTTCTTTTGCTCAAATCTACCGAAGTAATTTTAGGGATAATTTCTCCCCCTTTTTCTATCAACACAGTATCTCCTATTCTGATGTCCAATCTTTCTATTTCGTTGGCATTGTGCAAACTGGCTCTTCGGATAACGGTTCCAGCAAGTGGAACAGCCTTGAGATTGGCAACAGGTGTTACATTACCCGTTCTACCTACCTGATAATCAATACTTTCTATAATAGTACTGGTCGATTCAGCTTTGTATTTGTATGAAATAGCCCATCGAGGTGATTTTGCAGTAAAACCCAATTGCTCTTGTTGGGCAAAAGAATTTACTTTGATAACGATACCATCAGTATGAAGTGGCAATTCAAATCTTTTTTGTTCCCAATGTTTGATATATTCTATTACTTCAAGTATTGTACTGCACTTTTTATAGGTTTCAGAAACATTAAAACCAGCATTTTTTAGTGCCACCAAGCTTTCTGAATGTGTTGTAAATGGATTATTTTCTGATAAAAAAGAGTACACATAACAATCCATTTTTCTGTTTGCTACCACAGAAGAATCTAACATTTTAAAAGTTCCAGATGCGGCATTTCGTGGATTTGCCATGGGTTGTTCTCCTTTTTCTAATTTCTCAATATTGATATTTTCGAAAGAAGATATGGGCATAAAACCTTCGCCACGTACTTCAAATGTGTCAGGAAACTGGGTTGAAAAAACTTTTAGCGGAAGCGTTTTTATTGTTTTTACATTATTTGTAATATCGTCACCTTGTTGCCCATCTCCTCGAGTGATTCCTTGCGTTAAAATATCATTTTGATACCTGATAGAAAGTGCCACACCGTCAAATTTCAACTCACAAACATACTCATAGCTTTCTCCTTCGAGCCCTTTGGCCACTCGTTGATCAAAATCTTGTAAATCTTGTTCGTTATAAGTATTCCCTAAAGACAACATAGGAAACTGATGTGCGACGGTTTGGAATTCTTTAGAGATACCTCCTCCTACCCTGTGTGTAGGTGAATCTGGCTGAATATATTCGGGGTACTGATTTTCTAGATTTTGTAATTTTTTAAGCAAATCATCAAATTCAAAATCAGATACTTCTGAATTATCTGCTTGATAATATTGGTAGTTGTACTGATTTAGCCTTGCGGTCAATTCTATGATGGTTTGTTCTGTAGACTGCATAATTGATGTCTTTAAATACAAAATATGTATTCAAATTTAAGTAGAAATTTTGAAAAATTTTTTGAAATAATTTCTTTTGATAAAGAAATTACAAACAAATTTGGGACTGAGAAGTTATTTGAATTTATGAATCTGTGAAATAAAATTTTTACCTTTGTGAATATTTAGTTCAACAAGAATTAATAATTCAGTTTTGATTATGCATAATACAATAATTGCTCCTTCGATTTTGGCGGCAGACTTTGCCAACCTGCAAAGAGATATAGAAATGGTAAATAATTCGGAAGCAGATTGGTTTCATATAGACATTATGGACGGACACTTTGTACCCAATATTTCTTATGGGATTCCAGTATGCGAAGCTATTTATAAGCACGCTACCAAACCTATGGATGTGCATTTGATGATCGAAAAACCTGAAAGATATTTAGCAGCTTTCAAAAAAGCAGGTGCATCTATCATAACCGTTCACCACGAAGCTTGTGTGCATTTGCACAGAACTTTACAACAAATCAAAGATTTAGGTTGCAAAGCTGGTGTAGTTCTCAACCCTTCTACCCCTGTTTCAGTACTAGAAGATATTTTACCTGATTGTGATGTGGTGTTGCTTATGTCAATAAATCCAGGTTTTGGAGGACAAAAATTTTTAGACATGACTTACGACAAAGTAAGGAAACTAAGAAAAATGATTGACCAAAAAGGATTAAATACATTAATAGAAATAGATGGTGGTGTAAATAACATTACAGCTCCACTTTTAGTTGAAGCGGGAGCAAATGTGTTAGTAGCTGGTTCTTATGTTTTTAATGCAAGTAACCCAACTGAAACCATTGCAGCATTGAAAAAACTATAACGCATGATTTTTGATAATAAAAATGACAATTCAAACCTAAAACTAATTGCATTTATAGTATTTCTGTTAGTCATTTTCATTTCAGGTTGGGCAATTTTTGCCAACAATCTCGCAAATTTCTTTATTTGGGATGCAGGATATTATCATAAAATAAGTATTGAAAATTACAATGCTTATTCTAAAGATACTCCTGCATTTTTCCCTTTATTGCCCTTGATAATTGCTAGTTTAAAACAAAATCAGTATTTGATAACTCTTGCAAACACATTTTTTTTGTGTTCTGGAGCAATCATTTTACAAAAAATAATAAAAATAGACCTCAAATGGTGGATGTTTATAATATTAACATCCCATTTTTTTTATTTCTTTTTGCCTTACACCGAAAGTATTTTTTTTATAGGAGGAGCTATTTTACTGGCTGGAATACATAAAAAACAAACAGCTATAACGTGTTTAGGAATAGCTATTTGTTCGCTTTCTAGGCCTGTATTTGTGTTGTTGTCGTTTTCTTTTATTGTATTATTTTTTATAGAATGGTATGTCTCAAAAAAACGAAATTATACATTAATTTTCTATTCTTTTTTGGCTTTATTTACAACAGCCTGTCATTTTTCTTACTTAAAACTAAAAACAGGCAATTGGATGGCTTTTTTTGATGCTCAAAAACTTTGGGGTCATAAAATCGAAAAAGGAATCACTTTTCCCTTCGAACTAAATCACGTAGCAGTAGGATTTTTCTTAATAATAGCTTTTGTATATTGCCTAGTAGCCATTTATTTTGTTTTAAATGTGATAAATTTTAAAATAAAATCAGACAGAGCAACTTTGTTTAGTGCTATTTTTCTAAGTTCCTTTTTAGGTTTAATGATTAATATTCAAACGCCAGATTTCAGTGGATTAAACCGTTATATTCTTTGCTCGCCGTTTTTTGTTTACTTTTTAATTGCAATAAAGAAAAATTTTCCAAATTTATTTTCTAACCAAAAAATACTATTATTTAGTATCATTGCAGCTGTAAATATTGCATTTTGGAGCAATCTACCGCTAAAAAATATTATTACCTTTTTTTTTAGTACAATATACTTTTACTTTTTTTACTTTTTTATCCCACAAACTAAGATTTCAAAAATGTGTTTTTATCTATATTGTTTATTACTTTTGGGATTACAAATATATTTTTTAAATCGTTTCATTCACTTTTTATGGGTGTCTGGATAATTATTGAAATAATTTAATTTGAAAAAAACAATTTTAAAAAACATCATTTCATCGTTCATCCTTTTTGTTTTTTTACCTAAAATGTATGCTCAAAAAATACATTGGGCATCAAGAGTTATTGCTTTTTCATCTGAATTCAATGACCCTTATTTAGGAAAAGAATTTAAAGCTATTCAAGCATTGGGCAAACCCAGTAGACTACCTGGCGTAGGCTCTACAGCCTGTGCGTGGCAACCCATGACAGCAAATAATCCTACAGAAGAATTTATTATTGTTGGCTTCGACACTTTAATGCCCATCAGACAAGTTATTGTTGCCGAAAATTTAGGACAAGGTAGTATCGTAAAAATTGAAGCATTTGACGAAGAAGACAACCTTCACGTTTTATGGCAAGACTTTTCACAGCCTACCAATGAAATAGGACGCATCCTTACTAGATTTTTAGACCAAAAAACTACTTATAAAGTAAAAGGAATAAAACTGGTTTTGAATACTTTTAAAGTAAAAGGTTTCAACCAAATAGATGCAATAGGTATTTCGGATGCCGAAAATTCATTAGATATAGGTATAAATATTGCAACTGAAATACCCGAAACACTAAAAAAAGAAAAGTTAAATAAAAATATCAATAGCAGTTATTCAGAACTAACACCAGTAGTTACAGATAATGACAATATGCTGTATTTTACAAGAGATGGTCATCCAGAAAATACAGGAGAATACAATAAACAAGATATTTGGTATGCCCAAAAGACAAACAACAACCTTTGGAACACACCAAAAAAAATAAATTTCCCAATTAATAACGACGAAAATAATGCTATTTGCGGTCTATTTGACAATGGAAAATCAATGCTTCTAAACAATATTTACAACAACGATGGAAGCATTACCAAAGGTTTTTCGATCAGTAGAAAACTGAGCAATGGTGATTGGGCAAAACCAATTTCACAAATAATTGATAATTTTTCGATGATAGGTTTTCACACTGAATACGCTATTTCTAACGATGGTAAAACATTGCTAATCACCACCCAAACAAAAAATACTGAAGGAGGAAAAGACATATATGTAAGTTTCTTAAAGGAAAATAATCACTGGACTAAACCTTTGAATTTAGGACCTAAAGTAAATACAGCTGAAAACGAAATATGCCCTTTTTTGTCGGCAGACAACAGCACTTTGTATTTTGCAAGTAAAGGATACCCAGGTTTTGGAGATTATGATTTATTTATGACTACTAGGTTAGACAACAGTTGGACCAACTGGACTGAACCCAAAAATTTAGGACAAAATATCAATAGCCCCAATTGGGAAGGATACCTGTCAATTTCAGAAGAAAACAATTATGGTTATTTTTCTACTATTTCAGCAGATAATACCAGCAAAGAAGATATTTACAAATTTTATATTCCAGAAAAAATACGATCTAAACAAAAAGTTGAAATTGGATTAAAAGTAGTTTCCGCAAAAAGTAATTCAGAAATAGTTTCGTATTTGTCTATTATTGATTTAACTAATATTAAAGATACCACTAGAATAAAATACACTCCTCAAGACGAATTTGTAAAGCATTGGTTTGATCAAAATAAAAAATATCAAATAAATATTGAGGCTACAGGATATTACAATGACTCTAAAATACTGGAAACAAATACTTTATCAGAAACTAATAATACACAAAATGAAATATTAAAAATAAACCCTATAATTATAGGCGAAAAAATACGTTTAAACAAAGTATTGTTTGAGCAAAGTAAATCAAAACTAGACACGACTTCTTATTTAGAATTGAATGAAATTGTAAAACTAATGCAGGAAAATAAAAAAATAAAAGTACTTTTGGAAGGACATACTGATAATCAAGGCGACTGGAAAAGCAATTTGCAACTTTCTGAAGATAGAGTAAACGAAGTAAAAAAATACATTATCAGCCAAGGAATAGACGATTTTAGAGTTGAAACAAAAGGTTGGGGTTCAACAAAACCCCTAAAAAATAACAAAAAAGAAATCAATAGAAAAGAAAATAGAAGAGTAGAAATAACAATTTTAAATTAAAAAATATTAACATTTAAAGTTAGAATAATAATATTTGGCTTGAAATTTGAGCAAATCAAGTCATATGAATATATTTCTAATGAATTTCTAAAAACTTTGAATAAAAGTTTACACTTACAATCAAATTTATCATAAAATATTCAATCGTATTTCAATGATAAATCTATCTTGAGTCCAAATGAAGAAACAATTACTCCTTTTAATAGCAATTTTTACAATAAGTGCTGTATCTAGTTTTAAATTAAAAGCACAACAAAAAGTATATTGGGCAAAAAACGTTTTAGAGTTTTCTACCGAAACAACTTTCGCAAATCAATCTTTAGAATTTAGAGCCACACAAGCTTTGGGTAAACCCAATAAATTACCTACTTACGGAAGTAGCGCTTGTGCTTGGCAACCTAGCATGGCAGACAATAGTGCAGATGATTTTATCAAAGTAAATTTCGATACATTGATGGCAATCAGACAAGTATCAATTGCCGAGAATTTAGGACAAGGTTGTATATATAAAATAGTAGCATTCGATCAGCAAAACAAAGAATACGTGCTCCTAAATAAGGAAGAACCCAACGTAAACGAAACCGGAAAAATGTTTTGTTTGATATTACCAGCACTTACCACCTACAAAGTAGCAGCTATAAAAATTTACTTAAAAACAGCTAAAGTAAAAGGTTTCAATCAAATAGATGCTATAGGAATCAGCCAAAACGAAAAACCTATAAAAGTGTATATCAAAACCGCAGACGAAGCTCCCAAAGACGTAAAAAGAGAAACATTTGGAGATAAAGTAAACTCAAAAGGATCAGAACTGGCACCAGTGCTATCGCAAGATGGAGAAACACTTTACTTTACCAAAGAAATAGAAAAAAAAGGTAAAAAAACTAAAAAAGACCAAGACATTTATGCCTCTATAAAAGATGCAGATGGAAACTGGACAAAATCTAAAAGTATTGGAGGAGCGCTCAACGACGACGATAGCAATGCCGCACTTTCTATATCAGCAGATGGAAGAGAAATTTTCTTGCTAAACCAATACAAAAAGGATGGCACTAAAGGTGCTGGAATTTCGCATGCCTACAAAACAAAAAATGGCTGGACAACACCCGAAAACATAAAAATTGAAAACTATTACAACAAGAGTGCATATGCAGACTTTACTGTATCTCCAGATGGAAAAACACTAGTAATGTCTATTCAGAGACAAAAATTTGTTGGAAAAAGAGATTTATACGTTTCTTTCAATAAAAGTCAAAACCTTTGGAGCGAACCTGTTCACATGGGCAACATAATAAACACTGCCGAAAACGACATTACACCGTTTATAGGAGCTGATAACAAAACGCTATATTTTTCTACACAAGGATACCCAACTTTTGGAGATAACGACGTTTTTATGGCGTATAGATTGGATGAAAGCTGGACCAATTGGTCTGAACCCGAAAATATGGGTTATGCCATAAATACACCCTACTGGGACGGTTTTTTTAAAATTCCCGCTTCAAGTAAATATGCTGTTATGACCTCTACATCTGCAGATGGTACTGAAGATAGCTACAGGGTTATTCTACCCGAAAAGAAAAAACCACAACCAGAAGGTGTAGCACTAATATCAGGACGTGTGTTAAGAACAGACAACCAACAACCAATATTCAGTGGTATATCGATGACCCAATCTGTAAAAGGTGGCAAAAACGAAGTAAAAGTATATGACCCAACTTTAGGTAACTTTAAGTTTTTTGCCCCCCTTAAATCAGTTTGTACTTTCACCCCAGAAGCAGTAGGTTTTATGCCTGTAAGTGAAATAATAGACCTTACCAACGATGAAAAATACAGAGAAATAAACCAAGATTTTTATTTAATGCCTTTGGAAGTAGGGCAAAAAATCAATCTAACCAGCTCGATGTTTGAAATGGGAGAAGCTAAAGTAAATCCTAAATCGTATCCTAGTTTGGATAAAATAATTCAAGTAATGATTGAAAACCCAACTTTAGAAATTTTATTGGAAGGACACACCGATAATCAAGGGGATCAAAATCTAAATTTAAAACTTTCGGAAGAAAGGGTGAAAAATGTAAAAAGTTATTTGATATTTAGTAAAAAAGTAGACCCAAAACGTATTGGCACCAAAGGCTGGGGTCAGACAAAACCAATTGCTAGCAACCTCACCGAAGATAAACGTAAACTTAACCGTAGGGTAGAATTTACGATAACAAAAAAATAATATTTGTTATATTTGTAATGCCAATCGTATTTTTGAAATTTTCAAATACGATTGGCATTCGATTTTTGCCAGACTTATGAATTAATGACTATAAAAAAACACGTTTTGCCCTATTTTTTAATCCTTATTCCTATTGTTGGTTTATTTTATTTTATACAACAAATGGGACTAAACATTCCTTTTTGGGACGACCATGCCCTGAAAGCTACCGTTTTAGATTTCGAAAATGCAACATCTTGGTCAGACAAAATATTAGTTTTATTCAAACAACACAACGAACACCGAATTAGCCTTACTAGGCTGCTGGCAGTAGCTAGCTTTAAACTTTTGGGGACTATAAATTTTCAATATTTACAATATTTTGGGAATTTTTTATGGCTAGGTGTCGGTTTAATTTTTTATAAAGTTGGCACTAAATCAACGTTAAATATTTGGCATTTTGTACCTATTTCGTTTTTATTTTTTGGCTTACAATTTCATGAAAACACTTTTTGGGGAATGTCTGCCGTACAAAATTTCGGGATTATTTTTTGGATATTATGGAGTATCTATTTGGTTTCATTTCATCTCGATAAACTTTTTTGGCTTGCAATAGTAACCAGTATTTTTGCAGTTTTTACGAGTGGAAATGGTATTTTTGTAATTCCAATTATCACCATGTTGCTTTTACTGAAGAAAGAGTTCAAAAAAATGTTCGTCTATTTATGCTTTGGAATAGGCATTATTGGTATTTATTTTTACCAATTTGAGTTCCCTCCTACCAAACAAACTAACTTTGAAATACCCATAATTGCTTTGATAAAATTCACATTTGCTTTTATAGGTCAATGGGCTGATATCTTTTCGGAAATGGATATCAATAATCGTTTTCAAATAAGTATGTATTTTGGTATTTTATTGGGAATAGCTACAATGTTCATCTGTATTTTGTCATTGAAAAAAATATTCTTTAATACTCATAATAAAGCAAAAAATATAGACTTTTTCACATTAGGAACTATTGCTTTTGTCTTTTTAACAGCATTAGTGGTTGTTTATAAAAGAATAGATTATGGGCAAGCAACCATTCTTACCAGCAGATACAAAATGTATTCTTTGGTATTGATGACAATTATTTATGTGTATTTATTGCACTACATTCCCCGATTAAAAACTAATTTTCTTGCATTTTTATTAAGCTGTGCCTCAATAATGATAGCCATAATTATTGTTTTAGAAAGCTTACCACAAATACAATGGCATAAAAATTTATTGCTTACTAGCCAAGCAAATGACTGGGCAAACAATACTTACCCACCAGCAAAACTAGAAGTGTATCAAAAACCGTTTAATGTTTTTTATAAACCAGATGTCAAATACGGCTTAAATAAACAAGAGCTTTTCATTAAAAATGTGAATGACAATCAAATATCCGTTGAAAGTAAAGATTTTGTAACAGATAATTCATGGAAAAACAATTGTTTTTTACAACTAAAATCAACAAAAAATACCTACTATTTCCCTGTTTATAGAAATAGAAATAAAAGCAAAAAAAGTTTTTTAACTACTTTTTCATATTATGAAAAAGGAATAAAATGTTTGCTTTCAAAAGATGAAATTTCAACTGGTATTTATCAAGTAAACCTTGGATTCACCCAAAACAATACTTTAAATATAATACCGACTAATATCGGTGAATTAGAAATTATACAAACAGCAGCACAAAAAATAGATAAAAACTGGTAATGAGCAAGCCTAAAGAAGAAATATATTTCAAACAATTAGATGGTATACGTTTTTTGGCAGTAGCCTTGGTATTGATAGACCATTGGTCTGCGGGTACCATCACAAACCGCTTACCTTTAGGTCCTTTGGGAGTAACTATGTTTTTTGTTTTGAGCGGTTTTCTAATCACCAGAATACTCATTCAAAGCAAAATTACAGACGATAATACAGGTCGTAGCCATTGGTTTTCTATCAAACAATTTATGATAAGAAGAAGCCTTAGGATTTTCCCCATTTACTTTTTGAGTATTTTTTTGTGTTATGTATTGGATGTATCGCCAGTTAGAGAAAAAATCCTTTGGTGTATTACTTATTCTACTAATATCTACATAGCTTTGAATGGCAAGTGGTTAGGCACGATAGACCATCTT
>JAGNSI010000184.1 GCA_017988135.1 Pseudarcicella sp. | reverse complement strand
ACCTTTCTCTCTTTTTTTATTTCCTTTTGTGAAAAATATTATTCAACCATAAAAGGATATTCTTCTACATATACATCTTTGTAAGCTTCCTCAGCAGTTGGGAATGGAGAATTTTCTGCAAATTCTACCGAGTCTAAAACCTGCTTTTTGATACGCTCATCGATAGCATCTATTTCTGCTTGAGTAGCGATATTATTATCCAATATTTTTCTAAGCACTTGCTCTATTGGATCACGTTGCTTGTAAGATTCTACTTCTTCTTTGGTACGGTATTTTTGTGGATCCGACATAGAATGACCTCTGTATCTGTAAGTACGGAATTCTAAAAAAGTAGGACCTTCGCCAGCTCTTGCACGAGCAGCTGCTCTAGATACCGCATCGTGTACAGCCTCAACATCCATACCATCTACTGGCTCTGAAGGCATATCGTAAGCTTCGCCCAATGTGTAAAGTTCTGTAACGTTTGAAGTTCTTGCTACTGACGTTCCCATAGCATAACCGTTATTTTCTACTACAAAAATCACTGGCAATTTCCATGTCATTGCCATATTGAAGGCTTCGTGCAAAGCTCCTTGGCGTGAGGCACCATCTCCAAAATAACAAATAGCTAAATTCCCTGTTTTGTTATACTTTTCTGCAAAAGCAAGCCCTGCTCCCAAAGGTATTTGAGCTCCAACGATACCATGCCCACCGACAAAACCTACCGACTTGTCAAAAATATGCATAGAACCACCTTTTCCTTTTGATGCTCCCGTTTGCTTGCCATAAAGCTCTGCCATAATAGCGTTTGGCGATGTGCCTAATGCCAACGGAATAGCATGATCACGGTAAGCAGTAATGTATTTGTCTCCTTCTCTTAAGGCTGTTTTGGCACCAGACGAGCAAGCTTCTTGCCCAATATATAAGTGACAAAATCCTTTTATTTTTTGCATCCCATACAACTGACCACATTTTTCCTCAAATTTGCGTTGCAATTGCATCGATTCGTACCAATATAGGTAGGTTTCGTTTGAATGTATTAACTTGTTTTCAGCTTTCTTTGCCATATTTTTCAAAAATATTTTTGTGCTAATAAAAAATTTAGCCGTGTTAATATATCGTATATTTTGCCTAAAAAATGACGAATATCGATTTGATAACGAAATTAGCACAAAACCAATAAGCAACCAAAAAAATAGTACAAATGCACTTACAAAATATATGTTTAACCAATTTTAAAAGTTATGAAAGCGAAGATTTTCAATTTTGTAAGGGTGTGAATTGTATTGTTGGTGAAAACGGAATAGGCAAAACCAATCTGTTAGATGCTATATATTTTTTATCGCTCACCAAAAGTGCTACTTCTAGCCAAGATGTTTTAAGTATTTCTCATCAGGCAGACTTCATGATGATCGAAGGTGTTTTTGAAATAAATTTAAACAAACAACTCAAAACCGAAACCATAACTGTTGCTCTACAAAAAGGACAAAAAAAAGCCGTTCTTCACGATAAAAAATTATACGAAAAAATGGCGGACCATGTGGGTAAATTTCCCGTGGTAATGCTTTCGCCAAACGATACAGATATTGCAAGAGACGGAAGCGAAGAAAGAAGAAAATTTTTTGATGGAGTGATTGCCCAATTCGATAGCGAATATTTAGACAAACTATTACTTTACAACAGATTACTACTTCAAAGAAACTCGCTCTTAAAACAATTTTACGAAAGAAATTATGTAGACCACGACCTGCTGGATGTGTATTCGACACCGCTGGTGGAATGTGCCATACAGCTTTTTGAAGTTCGCAAAACTTTTATCGAAAACTTTATCCCTTTGTTTCAAAAGCATTATTATAATTTATCTGAAAACCGTGAAAAAGTAACTGTTTTGTACGAATCTAGCTTACTTTTAGGCAATTTTGAAAATATTTTTAGACAAAATAGACAAAAAGATATCGCTGCCCAACGTACCACAAAAGGGATTCATAAAGATGATTTTATTTTTGAAATTGACGACTTTCCATTGAAAAAATTTGGCTCTCAAGGTCAGCAAAAGTCATTTGTGATAGCCTTGAAATTGGCTCAATACGAAATTCTTACTCAGAAAAAATCTTTAAAACCTATTTTATTATTGGATGATATTTTCGACAAATTAGACGATAGACGTATTCAAAAATTAATAGAAATGATGACAGCTGGAATTTTTGGGCAAATATTCATTACTGATGCTCGCCCCGAACGTACGCATGAATTGCTCAACAATAAAGGATTTGAGATGAAATATTTCAAACTAAAAAAATAGTTTTTGAAGAACGACTAAAGATTTTCACTTTTAGAAAAAAATATTCGATTTTTTAAAAGTGTTTTATGCCAAAAACCTATATTTTTCTCTGATTTTAAGCGGTAATATTGTTTTTCTTTCTACAAAAATGACTCCCAATAAATAACATACAAACAACACAAAATGATAAACAATAGCTACTCCTACATTAGAAATATGTATAAATGACGAACACCAAACCAATAATATAGCCGCACCCAAATATCCTAAAAAAGAATAAACATCATAAGCTACCGGATAACGTTTTTTACCTAAAACATAACAGGCTACCATCATATACACACCCGAAATCATAAAGGCATAAGCACAAGCCATATAGCCAAATTGAGGTATAAAAACCAAGTTCAACACAATGTTTATTGCAGCACCTATCAAGGTTATGTAAGTAGCATAACGGTTGTTGTCGGTAAGTTTAAACCAAAAACCAATATTATAAAAAATCCCAATGAATATTTGCCCCAGCATAATGCTCGGCACTACACCCAAACCTTCTCTGTACATGGCACTTCGTAAAAAGAACTTACCTACTTCGTCTAAATTGAGGCATATAAAAACCCACATCAGCAAACAAACTATCGTAAACCATTTGGTAACTTTAGCTAATACTTCAGGGGTATTTTTATCTTTTGCTTTTGAGAAAAAAAATGGGTCAGCGGCGTATTTAAAGGCCATTATTGCCAAACTGATAAGGGCTGCCAACTTATAACATTGACCATAAATACCAATTGCCTGTTGAGCGGTTCTGCCTGTATAAAAATCGGATGGCAATATTGACTTCAGCATCATTCTATCGAAACTTTGATTGAGTAATCCCGCCAAACCCATTATCAATATGGGAAACGAAAATACCCAAATTTGCTTAAACTGAGCTTTGTCCCACTGTAACTTAAAACCAATAAATGTTCGCCATAATAAAGGAATCAATAACAAGTTTGCCAATAAATTGGTCAGCATCAAATAACCTGCTTTCAGTTCGGGATCATAAACATAGTTTACCAAAGTGCTTATGAATGATTTAGATCCACTTTCGTAAATATTTTTGCAAAACAACACAAAAAAGAAATTCAACAATACATTCACCAAAACATACAAAATCCTAATTTTTACAAATTTTTTCGCTTTATTTTCTAGCCTTAATCGAGCAAAAGGAATTGCCATTACGCTATCTATAGCTATTACTATCGCCAACCAATGTATGTACTTTTCTTGACCAGGATAACCCAAGGCGTTGATGATTGCTGTATCAAAAATGATAAACATTGCAGAAAAAACACAGCTACTAATGAGCAAAGCTGTGACCATAATATTGAAAAAGTGTTGTGTTTTTTCTTTTTCACGACCAGCAAATCTAAAAAAAGAAGTCTCCAAACCATAAGTATAAAGCACATTCAACAGTCCTACCCAAACATACAGCTCGGTTTGAGCAGCCTGATCGGCCGCATCTGTAAAAACACCCGTGTACAAAGGCGTAAGTATAAAATTCACTGTTCTACCTACAATGGTGCTGATACCATAAAGAACCGAATCGCTAGCTAGCTTTTTAAAAACAGACATATTTTTTATTTAGTATCTATAAACAGATATTAATTGTATCTTCTTCAAATCTTGTATATTTGAACAAAATAACATGAAAAAAAATGAAAAAACATCATTTCAGAACTATAAGCTACACAATTATAGTATTATTATTATCTGGCACATTCAAAACCAAAGCTCAAACCATCAGTTATTACCCATGGAGAGACATGATTTCGGTTGCTACTAATCCGTCTAAAGCCATTTGGGTAAATTTCAATATTCCAACTGGACTCACCAGCACGCTGAGCACTGAGGTGTCGCCAATGATCAATTTAGGGTTTTCGTCGGTAGCCAATGTATATGCTGGTGCTGGCGTAAACTTAGAC
>JAGNSI010000183.1 GCA_017988135.1 Pseudarcicella sp. | reverse complement strand
AAGACGAACATTGATAATAAAGCAAAGGCTCAATTTTTATTGAGCCTTTGCTTTATCTTTTTTTTGTTGGTTTTGTGATTTTTATTGAGCCTTTGCTTTATCTTTTTTTTGTTGGTTTTGTGATTTTCATTGAGCCTTTGCTTTATCTTTTTTTTGTTGGTTTTGTGATTTTTATTGAGGCTTCGTTTTATATTTTCTAACAACCAGCTATAAATTTTCTAATAAAAGCCAAACAATGATCGGCTTCTTCCACCATTCCCATATGAGCTACATTGTCTAAAATAGATGAAGAAAAATATTTTGGAATCATTATTTGCGATTTGGCATCTGCTGGCGAAATATTTTTATCCAATTCACCTATAATAAACAAAACTCTACATTGTATTTTCTTCAAAACATCTCTTCTGTCGGGATTACTTATCATTGCTTTTTGAGCAGCTATTAAAGCATCTGCTGAGATTTTACTTGCTAATTCTTTATGTGCAGCTATTACATCAGGATGTGCTATTTGGAAACTCGGAGCGTATAGATTTGGTACAAAACTTTCTACAAAAGCTTCAGTGCCAAATTGTTTTAAACGTTCTATGTTTTTTTGTCTAACAATCTTTCTTTCATCCGTATCTCCAAAAACTGTAGTATGAAAAAGCCCAATTCCTATCAACATTTCGGGGTATTTTTCAGCAAAAGCCATCGTAATGTATCCACCCATCGAATGCCCAATAACGATACATTTTTTTACGCCAGCAAGGTCAAGCGTTTGTTTTACAAAGTCGGCATACTCTAAGATAGATTTGAAATCGTTTCTTTGAGAATACTCTGGGCAAATCACGTTATAATCAATACTTAGCAATTTTTGATACCCTTGCCAGATGCTGGCATTTTCACCAAAACCATGCAACAATACGATGTTTTTTTGTTCCATAATGTTTTTTAAGCTATTTTTTTTGCCGAATTAAAAACTGTTTTTTCAAATTTTTCTTTGGCATAATCCTCTGTAACTTTGAATTTTTTCACATTACTTGCCGAAGGTAGTTCAAACATAGCATCTGTAAAAATAGCTTCACAGATAGAACGTAATCCACGGGCACCCAATTTGTACTCAAGCGCCTGTTTTACAATGTATTCCATTGCTTTTTGTTCTATTTCTAAGTCAATTCCTTCCATTTTAAACAATTTTTTGTATTGTTTAATAATGGCATTTTTGGGTTGTGAAAGTATGGCTATCAGCGTATCGGTATCTAGCGGATTTAGGTAAGTAACCACCGGCAAGCGACCCAAAAGTTCAGGAATAAGTCCAAAAGATTTGAGGTCTTGAGAAGTGATATAACGCATGATGTTGTTTTCGTCGAAAATATCCATTAGTTTTTCGTCCGAACCAAATCCCATAGGCTTGTTGTTGAGCCTCTTGGCAACATGACGCTGTATGCCATCAAAAGCACCACCGCATATAAATAGTATATTTTCTGTATTTACGGCTATCATTTTTTGGTCTGGATGTTTACGACCTCCTTGTGGTGGACAATTTACAACCGAACCTTCCAATAATTTCAATAAGCCCTGTTGAACACCCTCGCCCGATACATCTCTGGTAATAGATGGATTGTCGGCCTTGCGAGCTATTTTGTCTATTTCGTCTATAAAAACAATTCCTTTTTCAGCTTTTTCAACATCATAATCAGCAGATTGTAATAGTCTTGTTAATATACTTTCGATGTCTTCTCCCACATAACCAGCTTCGGTAAGTACAGTAGCATCTACAATACAAAAAGGTACATCTAGCAAGGTAGCGATGGTTTTTGCCAAAAAAGTTTTACCAGTTCCAGTTTCTCCCACCATGATAATGTTCGATTTTTCTATCTGAACATCTTCTTCTACACCTTTTGTTTTTTTCTGATTCAGTCTTTTATAATGGTTATAAACCGCCACACAAAGGTGCTTTTTTGCTTCATCTTGTCCTATTACATATTGGTCTAGGTATTGTTTTATCTCCAGTGGTTTTTGTAATTTATAATCACTTTTGGAGCTTTTTGTGGATTTTGAGCCTGCAATTTCATTTTGAAGTATATCATGAGCTTGGTCTACACAGTCGCTACATACACTACCATACACACCACTTAAAAGTACGGGTACTTCTTCTTCTTTTCTGCCACAAAGTGTACAACCAGTTTGATTTTTTTTCATTACTATTTAATCTGTTTTTTGTGATGTAGATTTTGTACTGAATGATGCTTGTACAAAATAAATAATGGAATATTTTTCTGCAAAATTACAGCTTATGCTTTAAATTAAAAAATGCTCACCGAACACCGTTTGGTTGAGCATTTTTTAAAATGAAATTTTGTCAAATACTATGATCTAACCAATATTTCATCAATAAGTCCATATTCTTTTGCTTCCGAAGCTCTCATCCAGTAGTCACGATCTGAGTCTTTTTCTATTTGTTCGAAAGTTTTTCCAGAATGTTTTGCCAGTATTTCGTACAATTCTTTTCTTATTTTTACTATTTCACGAGCAGTGATTTCTATATCGGTAGATTGCCCTTGAGCACCGCCAGAAGGTTGGTGTATCATTACTCTAGCATGTGGCAATGCAGAGCGTTTGCCGGCAGTACCGCCTGCCAACAATACCGCACCCATAGATGCTGCCAATGATGTACAAATGGTGGCTACGTCTGGGCGAATATAATGCATGGTGTCATAAATGCCCAATCCAGCATATACCGAGCCACCAGGAGAGTTGATATACATCATGATGTCTTTTTTAGCATCTGTAGACTCCATAAATAGCATTTGTGCAACTATTATGTTTGCCATATAGTCATCCACGGGTACGCCCATGAAGATTATTCTATCCATAATCAGTCTCGAAAAAACATCTATTTGGGCAAAACGCATAGGGCGTTCTTCGATGATGTATTGGGTCATGTCTTCAATAAATGGCCTGCTGGTGCCACCTATTTGATTCATGTATTGGTCTACTGCTAGTCCGTTTAAGCCTTTGTGGTGTACGGCATATTTTCTAAATTCTTGAGCTCCTAATTCTTTTTCAAACATAAGTATGTGAGTTTATTTATTCCCTGTTTTGCTTTTAACCTTTGTTTTGTAAAAATAGTTCTTTTTTGTTGAGGGCGAAATGGTTTTAGGTTAAAAGTTTTTTGAAATTAACGTCGGTTTATAATCATAAAGTACTTAAACCTATTATATGTTTTATTGGATTCATACGTTTCAATAAAAATTATTTGTGCTAAATAATGAATCAAATAGGCTATTTTTGTTTTGGAAAAGCCTTTTTTAGATTATTTCAGAAACAAAAATAACAATGCAATTTAGAACCGAGATACACATACCCCAATCTGAAAATCGTATTTTTCAACATTCAGAAATCATAACATTGGGTTCATGTTTTGCAGGTGTTTTGGGTAGTTTTTTGGTCGAAAACAAAATGAAGGCTGTTGTGAATCCTTTGGGAACGCTTTTTAATCCGCTTTCAATTTTTAAAATTTTACATAAAAATTATCAGTTAGATACTCGGTCTTTTGTTGATACAGGCGACCAGTGTTTTCATTACGACTTTCATTCTTCTATTACTGCCGAAAACCCCAAAGAATTAGCTTTGGTAATAGAAAATAAAATACAAAATCTTTATCAACAGTTAGCAAAATCTAATTTTTTAATTTTGACTTTCGGTACAGCTTTTATTCATCAACTAAAAGAAATGCCTATAAATGTTGCCAATTGTCATAAGCAACCGGCTGCTCAATTTGAGAAAAAATTATTGAGTGTAAAAGATATATGCAAAGGTTTTGCAGGTTTTTTTGAAGAAATTAAACTTCAAAATCCAAGTTTGCAAATAGTTCTGACTGTAAGTCCAGTTCGCCATACCAAAGAAGGTTTAGCCGAGAATCAATTGTCGAAATCTATACTCCGAGCAGCTTGTCATTATTTAGAAACAGATTATGATGGGGTGAATTATTTTCCAGCCTATGAAATTATGATGGATGATTTGCGTGATTATCGTTTTTATAAATCAGATCTTATTCATCCAAATGATATGGCAGAAAAATATATTTTAGATAAATTTTCTGTTGCTTATTTTGATCGTGCTTTAGTAGATTTTATAGCACGTTGGTCGAAGTTAAAACAAGCTATCCAACATCGCCCATTCAATGTAGGCTCAAGTTCGCATCAAATATTTTTAAGAAAAACCTTAAAAGAACTCGAAAGCT
>JAGNSI010000067.1 GCA_017988135.1 Pseudarcicella sp. | reverse complement strand
GGATAATGAAGTGGGTTGCCAACGGAACTGAAGCAAATGGATCAACTATTTTGAAAATCGATACCATTTATAAAGAAAAATTCGTTCAATATTATGCAGACTATTTGAATTTCATGCATACCAAAAATCTTAAAATTGACTACTTAGATATCACCAACGAAAAAAATGATATCACTCCAGAAATATTGATTTATGCAGCCCAAACACTTCCAACATTATTAAACCCTGGCGTGCATATGCCTCAAATCATAGCACCATCTTCTTGGAGTTATGAAGCAGGAGTTGAATATCTTGACAAAATACCAAGTAATGGTCTCAATGCTTTTCAGATCGCAGCTAGCCATAATACTGGTGACCCAGGCACTGTAGAAAGTTTTGTAGCAAAGGCAAATCAACTTAATAAAACACCTTGGAATAGTGAATTGCATAAATGGGTTGGAATAAACACTAAAGATCAAGTATTAAATACTGAACACTTCTTGAATGCTATGAATGGTGGCATCGTAGGAGTTTGTTCATGGTTGTTTTATGGACCGTTAGCAGGTAAAGATCATACTATGATTTGGAGCAATTCTACATCATCAAAAAAATCTGTAAAATATGAAATTTTCAAAAAAGTAGTAAACAATACAAACGGCGGAAATCTTTACGAAACTACATCAGAGCAAGGAATAATAGCAAGTACTTTTGTAAAAGATTCTATTACTGTGGTAACAGTGCTGAACAAAAGCAATTCTAAAAAAATAAATACTAAATTAAACTTTGGAGCGAAAGACATCAGTACCAGCAAAATAGAAATCACACAATGGCAATCAGGATTGGCTACTGAAGGTACTACTACCCAATTTACACCTACTGAGAAAAACAATTTAACATATACGTTAGACTCAAACTCGGTGTATACTTTCAAAATAACTACTCCAAAAGCAGCACCGCTTGACACAATAGTGGTAAGTCCGCTTGGATTGCCAACTAGTTTAGAAAAAAACTCATTTGCAAATACTTTCAAAATATTTCCAAACCCAGCTATAGATTTTATCAAAATAGAAGCTACGAAGTTTGAACTAAAAAATGCTACATTTATTATTTTGAATAATATTGGCAAAAAAGTAAAAAGCGGAAAACTAGACGCTGAAAATATCAATATCAGCGACTTAGCCAAGGGTATATATTTTATAAAAATCACCAACAAGGCTCAATCTGAAACACAAAAATTTATTAAAAAATAAATTTCCTCATACATTATAAAAGATTCCACATGCTATCATAATTTGATAAATGTGGAATCTTTTTGTTTAATACTTATTCCTTTAGATCATTGTTTGATTGTATGGTACAAGAGAGAATCAGACTTACATTTTACCCAACATTGCCTCTTTTAACACCTGAGAAAGATCATTGGTATTATCATATGTTTCAAAATGTACATTTTCAGCAAAATTGCTACCTCTTGCAACGGTAAAAAAATGGATCTATGTTGAATATTGTGGGTAATCAAATTTAAGTTTACCTGCAATAAAGTAAGTCATGTTGATGAGATTATCAATATTTCGGTATCCTCTAGCTCTTTTCTTGGCAAGTTGTATTTTGGCATTAATGCTTTCTAAAACTGCGTTTGTTATTTGTGTTTGTATGTAATTTACTATTCCAGTCCAATGCAGCTTTAACGTTCTTGCAAATTTAATAAATGGTTGCATTTTTGACTCAATAGCCATATTTGACCAGAAACTTAGAAATGCTGAAGCTTCATCTATATCTTTAAATGTCCAAAAATCATCGAAAAGTTCTTTCAATCTGTAAGCTTCCCCTAACACAGGATATAATATAATTAATTTATCTCTTTCTTCTCTTTGTCGATTGGATAGATTAACGTTACTTTTTAAAAATGTGTATTTATGTCCTTTAATATCTTGATGACCTTTTCTTTCATTTTTCCTTACCTCATCCATTGCTTCATTAAGTAATTTTTTAAGGTGAAATCGGTCAAAAGTTAGGCTTGCATTGGGGAAATTATCTGTTGCACCTTGAATAAAAGCTGGCGATAAATCAATCGAAACCTGCTCAATTTGCTCTTTGGGACACCCTTTCGTTTCTAAATAATCTTTAATTTGAGCTATAGTGCCTGCATTTTTGCCAGCAACAGCGTGAATTACGTTGTGACCTTTTAAGTCAACTCCTAAAGTAATATAATTATGCCCTTTCTTTGAAGAAGTTTCGTCTATACCTAATTGTGTAACCGTTGAATGATTGGCAGCATTGTATGCCCTATTGATCCAAAAGTTAAAAATAGTCCAAATCCTGTTGGGGTATTCATTAACGGTATTGCCAACTTTATTCACAGGCATTTCACATTCTATTAATTGCATGGCAAATGCTTCGAAAAGTAGCGTAAAGCCACTATTCGCTCTTGACCAAGGTACGTTCACTTGTACAACTTTGCCGGTACTGGATGTTATGCGAGGAACTCGACAATGCAAATAACATTCATGTTGGAAAAAATTCAAATGTCGCCAAGTTCGTTCTATCGTATCATGAACTGAGCATAATTCTTGGTGTTCATCCATAAATTTACTACCTCGTTCAAAATCAATATAAATGTGTAAACTTTTAGCATTAGTAGCTTCGGTTTGAAACGCTACTTGGGTGATTTTATAAGGCACTTGAAGACCTAAGGCTAATTGAAATATCTCTGTACTTTTCATATTACAAAATTACAAAAAAAGGTATCCTGCCCACAATATTCAACATAGACCCTTTTTAATTTACCCGTTTGACAGTAAAAAAAATTAAAAAAACTTTTGAGCTAAAATTTATATTCATGAGTATTTATTATGTTTAAACTTTATAGTTATTTTATTTTCTAACCCACCTTTCGGGCATAAATAAACCAGTAGATGAGAGGGATAAAGGTTATAGAAATCAGTAAGCCTACACACATGCCACCTATCACTGAAAGTGCGAGTGGTTGTTGCAATTCTGACCCTAATCCACCCGAGAAAAGCACAGGTAAAAGCCCCAAAATGGTCGTCAAAAAAGTCATCAATTGAGATTTTAATCGTTTTTTACCCGAGTTTTTAATCGCCAACACCAAGTCTAGTTGGTTTCTAGATTTGTTCATCGTATCTATTTTCAAGATGGAATCGTTATCTAGTATGCCTATGAGCACAATCAAGCCTATGCCAGACATGATATTGAGGCTGTTTCCCGCTAGCCAAAGTGTCATCAAAGCCCCAGTGATACCAAAAGCAATGGTAAGCATCACTATCAAAGGCTGCAATAATGACTCAAACTGAGCAGTTAAAATAAAATACAACAGGGCTATAGCCACTAATAGCACCATCAATAGTTCATTGGTAAGGGCTTTATTTGTAAAAAATTTACCTGAAAAACTCACACCCAATTCAGGAAAACGAGCTACTGTTTGGTTCATTAAAGATACTTTTTCAGAAATATTTTTTTCGCCAAAGTCAAAAGCAAAATAGCCACCTTCTTTGTTTTGAAAAAAAGTTTTGAGATCGTTTTGAATTGAGAATTCCACCATTTCGTTAAGCATTACATCTTGACCTTGTGTATTTTTCACAGTTTGTGTTGCTAAAATATTTTCGAAAGTCAGGGTATTATTATTGCCCAACAACATAGGAACTTGATTGGTTTGCCCACTGAGGTTACCTACAAAATTATCATTGAGTAATGTTTTTAGCTTTAACATCAAATCGTTTTCTGCAACTTGATAAAGTACCATTTTTTCTTTGTTAAAATGTAACACTATTCCTTTATGAAAAGGTACGGCATTGGTAGTTAGCTGGTGCTGTTTCAAATCTGTTTGCAAACTTTGTAGCTGTACTACACTGGGTACATCGTTGGTATTCTTATCAAAAACCTTCATAGTAATTTCGGCTTCTTGATTACCAAACAATTGTTCAAAAATATTTTTAGATGGCTTTGTTTCTATATTGGCTATCGGATATTCTTTACGAAAAGTTTCTTGAAAATTTTTCTCAAAATATTTATAATCAGCAGAATGCATTACTTTAAGAAACAAAGTAGCTTCATTGGTATTATTTTGAAGCTCTCTATTAAGAATAAAATCTTGCCAACCTATATAGCTCACAACGTACTGATAGGGCTGATGAATTTTATTTAAAATAGACTGTGTTCGTTTTTGATTTTCTTCAAGGGTCAGGGCTTCGTTCCAATCAATATTTATTTGAAGCTCGTCTCTGCTAATACTGGGCATGCCTTGTTTGGAAATAAAATGCAAGGTGGGCACCAAACCCAACAGTAATACTACAAAAAATAAGAGCATAGTTTTTTTGAACCGAAAGGCAAAGTCAAACAATATGTCATACACTTTCACAGCCCACAGCATAGTACGTGTAGCTGCTTTTTGCTGAAAAACTGGTTGCTTGAGGTGAAACAGTCGGTACAATACTGGCACCAAAGTATAAGAACAAAACAAAGAAATAAACAAAGCTAAGGTAACAGAAAGCGCTTGATCGTAAAACAAAGCACCTGCCAGACCACTCAAAAAAATAAGGGGTAAAAACACTGCAGAGTTGGTAAGTATAGAAGTAAAAAGTGGCTTAATAACCTCTTCTGTACCTTCGGTACAGGCATCCAAAAGATTGTAACCCTCTTCTCGTTTTTGTTCTATGTTTTCTATTACTATAATGGCACTGTCTATGATCTCGCCCATACCCAGTACCAAACCCGCCAACGAAACTATATTAATAGAAATCTTCAGAAAATAAAAAGCCAGAAACGTTGCTAACAATGCAACAGGTATTACAATACCTATTACAAAAGGGGTCTTCAACTCGTTCATAAAGAAAAAAACCATCAAAAAAGTACACAAAGCCCCAAATATCAGATTGGCTATAAGATTGTTGATTGCTACATCAAGTAACTCAGTTTGGTCTTGACTGATACTAAAGCTAAGTTGTGGATATTCTTGACCGAGCTTTAGTGTAAGGCTATTGAGTTGCTTTCGGAGTTCTAAAAGTTGAGCATCAGACTGCTTGATGATAGCCATACTTACGCAACGTTTCCCGTTGAAATAGCTATAGCCTTTAGCGGGCTTTTCTACCCATTTCACAGTAGCAATTTCTTTGAGTTTTAAAATTCTTTGACCTATTTTTAAATATATATTTTCAATGTCTTCTTTGCTTTTTAGCACGTCAGAAAACCTAATATTGTACATATATTGGCCATCTTTTACTGTCAAATTACCCAAAGCTTGGTTTTCTTTTTGCAAAAGCATTGCTAGCATATTTTCATTTATCCCCAAGCTTTGTATTTTGGCAATTTCGGGCAATATGATCACTTGCTGAGAGCTGGTGCCTGTAATATCTACCAAACCTACTTCTGGAAGTTGCTCTATACGTCTTCTGAGTATGTGGTTACAAAAATCACTCAATGCCAAAAAATCGCTATTACTTTGAAAGCTATTGTTTTTTTTCTCAAACACATTGATATTAAAAACGGGAATATCCGATGCGCCGGCTTTCACTACCCTTGGCCTTGGCATATCTTTTGGCAACCGCCCTACTATGGCATCTATTTTTTCGTTTACTTCTATAAAAGCTAAATCGAGCCGAGTACCAAAACCAAACTTTAGCTTGATGGTTCCCATGCCATTTTGTGCCTTGGCTTCGAGGTCACTGAGATGACTTACTTGCTGTAGTTGATTTTTAACCATCCGCAAAGTATAGCTGTGAATATCTCTTGCGGACTGACTGGGCTGTTGTATTTGTACCGTAATTTCGGGAACATCTATTTCGGGCAATAATGAAACAGGTATTTTATTGAAAGTATAAACTCCCAAACATAGCAATGCAAAGGTACTCACCAGAACAGCTACTGGACGTTGAATAATATATTTCACCATTGTGCTAGTTGTCGAGAAGTTTCACTTTGGCGTCGTGTCCAAGGTTGAGGTTGCCTGTTATAATTACTTTATCGCTGAGATTTAACCCGTCTGTTATTGCCACTTCGGTGCTATTTTCATTGGCTACTTCTACGTATTTCCATTTTGCCAAACCATTTTCGTAGGTAAAAACTACTTTTCTTCCTGCACGCTCTACAATGGCATCTTTGGGTATCACCAAGTGCTTGCCTTTGTTTTTTTGTATAATTACTTGGGCATTCATTCCTTCCATCAATTGGTTATCAAAAGAAGATATAGCTACTTTTATTTGTACCAATCCTTGTTCATTTACTGTAGGGTTTATTTCAGAAACTACTCCTTTGTATTTTTTATTTTCTAAAGCATTGGGTAAAACCTGTGCAACTTGACCTATTTTTACCATGGATAGTTCTGACTCTAGCACCATAAAAGTTATAGATAAGCTGTTTTTACTAATAATTGTGCAGAAAAAATCGCTAGCATTGCTAGGATTGAAAGCTTTGTTTTTCAGATTGGCTATCACTCCCGAATAAGGGGCTTTGAGATAAGTATCGTTAAGCTTCATTTTGGCTTCTTGAAGGTCAAGCTTTACCCTATTGTAACCACTTTGATATTGAATGGTTTTATAAATACTTGGTTTTACAGAAGTGCTATCGCCTGCTTTCCCCCCCGAACGTACCAGCAAATCGTTTATATCTATTTGGGTTTCTGCCAGTTTGTTTTCTGTTTGTTTGATGTGTAATTTCTGATAACTATTGTCTAACACCGCCAAAATTTGTCCTTCTTTTACAAAGTCACCATTTTTTACTGTAATTTTCTCTATTATGCCATTTCCACGAAAAAGCAATTTACTTTGCTGGCTGGCTTCTATTTTTCCATTAGTTATAATTTGGGCATTGAATGCTTTGGTTTCTACTTGCTTTACACGTACTTCTGCAATACTTTGAGCTATGCTTGACGAAACATCTTGTGAACTTGTAGGGTTATTTTTCTCTTCACTGCATTGGTCTAAAAAATTTAACAAAAGCAAAGAAACTAGTATTTTGTACATATGGTAATATTCAAAAGATTTAATTACAGCAAAAATAAATTTATTCGTCTTGATTTAAAACTAAAATTCAAGACATAATAAGACAGGGTAAAAATATTAAAATTTAAAAACTTGATAGACTTTAATATTATTCGAACAAATTATTCAATTTGCATCCCTACCCTATCCCACCTGACATTGCCATTTGAGTCGAAAGACAAACCTAAGCATATAGCTTTGCCTACGATATGTTTTTCAGACAGAAAACCCCAAAAACGACTATCGTGCGAAAAATTTCTATTATCGCCCATCATAAAAAAGTAGTCGTTTTTGAAAGTATAACTGTATATCCTTTTTTGATCTATCCAAATTTGATCATCTTTCAACAAAGCCCTTGGTTTGTCATTGAGAGGCATGTAACCTTCATCTTTGAGGATAGACTTAGCATAAATAGCTATTGTTGCTGGGTTAATATTTATTTTCATGCCCTTGAATGGGACTGTAAATTCACCCATCCAGTCGGCATTCCAGTGTTTGTTTTTATCATAAATAAAATTATGAAGTTCGTTTATTTCGGAATTGGGTTTATAAAATATTTCTCCTTGCTTGCGTATTTGTTTATCTTGTTTCAATACTCCTTGAAATGCTGACTTTTGATGGTTGATATACAATATTTTATTTCTGATAGCCAACGTATCTCCTGGCAAGGCAACACAACGTTTTATGAAATATTCTCTTTGCTCTACTGGCAACTGCTTCTGAAAAGGTCCGTTAAAAACCATCACATCGCCACATTTGGGTGAGCTAAAGCCTGGCAATCGAAACATGGGAATTTCTAACCATTTACTAAACGATGGAATAGGTAACCCTAAAATATTTTGGTGAGAAAAAGGCCACATCAATGGAGCCTGAGGTGTACGAGCGCCATAATGCCACTTGCTTACCAAAACATTATCGCCCACCAAAAGTGTGTTTTCCATAGAAGAAGACGGTATTCCAAACAACTCCAATACAAAAACTCGAAAAAACAAGGCTGCTCCCATACAATACAGCATTAACCTTATCCAAGAAATCTCGTTTAACTTATTTGCTTTTGTGCTATTGTTTTTCATCTAATTGATTGGAATATTGTATTTTTTGATTGGCTTGAAAGTCATATAAAGTCAAGCGACGAAGGGTATAAAATGCCGTCCAAAAGTCACTTAAATTGCGGAGGTAATTTTGATTGGCATGTTGGTTTTCATTGAAAGCTATATTGATATCTGTGGTAGATATTTTACCCAAAAGATACCTTTGTTTAGCTATTTCTAATCGTTTTTGGGCTACTTCTTGTGCTCTATGGGCAGCATATATTTGTGTTTTTTGTTGCTGATATCTCATCACTTGTAGCACTATTTCTTGCTCCAGATTCACTTCGTCTTGTTTTATTATCACATCGGTGAGGTCTTTATTAGCTTTTGCTAATTTAATTTGCGACTTGCGATAACCCCAGTCTAAGATTGGAAAATCTACATTTACGCCAACATATTGTTGGCTTTGAAAATCTGTGTAAGCTTCTCCAAACGATAAGGCATTTTTTTGAGTACCTAAGTTAGCGTTTATCCCAAACTCTAGACTATTCTGACCTTTGGCACGGGCTATTTCTTGTTCGACAGCTATACGCTTTTCTCTAAACTCTAGCACTGCTTTTCTATTTTGATTAGCCTCTAATAGCGCTTTTTCTAAAGGTATATTTACATCTATAAAATTTTGAGGACTGGTAAGCAATATATCTTCGGCATTAGACAAAGTCAAAAAACGTTTAAACTTTTGTTTGTTCAACTCCCAGTTGATCGCAGTTTGATTTACTTGATTTTGAGCATTAAGAACACCCAATTCTAGCTGTAACACTTCGTTTTCACCCACTACACCTAATTCGAAACGCTGACGCACTATATTATACAATGTATCGCTATTTAGCTTGCTGGCTTGGGCTATTTTGAATGCCTCTTGCTGTAAAAGTGCCTCAAAAAAAACATGCACAACCTGCAAACCAGCATCTTCTATTGCCTCGGTGTATTCTCTTTGGGCTATACTATATCGTAGAGGTTCTAGTTGTTTTTGCCATTTAAACTTATTAAAAAGCAATGACTCTTGGTTGTATTTTATAGAAAAAGGGGTAGACAAATAATTGCTCTTACCATTATCTATAAAATTCACATTACGTTGAAGCTGGCTTCCCAATGTAAGCTTGCCACCCGTAAGTGCGATGTGCTGTACAATATTCAAGCCCAAACTATTGTTTGACTGGCTTATAGCCCTAAAAGCAATAGAACCATCTTGCTGTGTAACAGGTGTAATAGACCTAGAGTAACTAGGTAAAGTAGCATGCAAACGAACATGAGGCTTAAAAGATGCCAAATAGTTTTTAAAAGACCAATGACTACGCTCAAAGGTATTTTGTGACTTATAAAAGTGAGGCGATTGTATTTTTGCTAATTCTATGGCTTGCTCTAAAGTATAAGTGTGTTGAGCCAGCATGGGCAAGCCAATCAATATAATTATTAGCCCCATAAAAATGGGCTTACTATTATTTCTCAATGTGTTGTTGTTATTAGAAATTATAAACAAATTTTCAAACCGATTTCAACTCTGTATCGTTTTGTATTTCAGGCAATTTAATTTCTCGATTTGGAGATATACAATTGAAAACCAATGCTACTTCCTTTGCTGTTAGCAAACGTCGAAGTGGAATTTCAATATTAAAAATTTTACAATAGCGGTACAGCGTTCTGGAAGAAATATTTAACATCATAGCCACTTGATTACGGGTATAAAAGTGTGAATTTAGTTCTAGAATTTGTGGTTCTTTCATGGTTGCGATTTTTATTAAAAAATTATTTAGCTTAAGTTGGTTTTTCTAAAGCTAAAAATACCATTCATAGTGCGATAATATCTTTTGTAAAAATAATACAAAATAAGACTTTCTACTAGTACAAAGACTTATTTTTATTGTAAAAATTATATGAAAAATACTATTTAAAATGACATTCATTACTTTATACTGATTTGCAATGTGTTATATTTACTAGCTAACCTAAAAGCGGTTGAAGCCAAAAGCAACAAACCCGCATAAAGCATCAAATATTGGTTGAGTTCTATTGGAAGCCAGATAGAGCAAGAGCAAGTTTCCTTGGCAACAAACCTCCTGTAGCCCGCATGAAAGAGATACATAAAAAAATTGAAAGCCGAAAATAAAAAACCAACTCGACGGGTTTTGTCGAAAAAAAGCAACAAAATGCACAATAAATCTAAAAATAAAAGTGCTTTATTGAAATTCTTTAGGGTTTTAAAATCGGTAATGCCCATTAATTTTATTTTCTCAATAAGCATCATAGGTTGGTCAAATTTTAGCTTAAAAACCAAGCCCAGCACAGCAATAAGCAATACCGTTATAAGCATAATGGCTATAGAATAATACTTTGGTTTCATATTTTTTGAATATTATAAAAAGCTATGGTGCCGTCTACATAGTTTACACAAAGTTGCTGATTGCGATAAGAAATAAATAATGGACGCTCGTTGTCTTTACTAAGTGGACATGATATACTCCGTAAGTATTTGCCCGTCTGAACATTATAGATATCCACAAAAAATATATCATCTCTACGCTCAAATATATTTTTATTCGCCAATATCATCACTTCGTTGGGCTCCCCAAAACAAGAAGAACGAGCCGTAAAAATCTCGGGAGTAAGCTTAAACATATTGCTCTCAAGCGACAATGCAGGATACGGCAATTCTCTAAAATCTTTTATCACTACTACCTCACCACTTCTTTTAAAAACAAATGAATAACCTATAGAATTACAAGAATACAGCAAATCATCATTGGTATTTTTAGAAAAAGTACCTGCATAGTAAAAATTCTGTCCTTCAAATATCGCCAAAGGTTTTTCTTGAATAAGGCTATCTATAGGAAAACGGCGAATTACTTGGTCTTTTTCAAAATCGTATACACCAAAATAAGTGGGGATTTTCTTACCTGGATGGCAGTAAAGCCCTATATGCAAATTGCCGTGCCAATGAGCTATTTCACCTTTGGTTTTTATATTTTTATTGATACTTGCTTTGTCTCCAAGTATACTTCCTTTTTTGAGTTGTTTCTTTTCCGAGTTGTGCAGCCAATAGGTATTGCTGTCTATATCAAAATTGTGTACAGACATGTTTTCTTCTGGTCCTTCGCCTTTTTTTCCATAAGTGTGTATCAGTTTCCCTTGTGTATCGTATTCGTAAACCAGCATATCGGGTGCAGAAGATACCAATACATGGTCTTTATTTCTAAAAAGACGTATCACCAGACCCTCTTCATGCTCAAAAGAAGACACAAAACTGAGTTTTTGGTTGATGGTACGGTCGTCTTTCAAATTGTATTTATCAGCTTCATTTTTATTTTTGAAACACGAAAAAAATAGGCATGAAATTAATAAAGCAAAAAAGATATTTTGGGGTTTGGAAAATAGATATAACATTATATTTTGATTTAATTAATTGAAAACAAAAACCTTCGCCCGTAAAATACGGACGAAGGCATAAAAAAGCACTACCAAGCCCAAAAATAACCATCACAACATGTTGAACTTGCACAACTTGTACCCCAACCCCAGCAACAGTTGTTCCAACATGGGGTGCTTTCAGCGCTAGCCATAGTAGTAAACGACAAAGAAGACAATGCTGCAGTGCCATTGCCTTTTATATCTAAACTAATGTTTGCATTGAAAAGAGCAACAAAAAAAAGGGATGCCGCAAGGGCTGTTTTAATGTGTTTTTTCATTTCATTAAAGATTTTAATACAAAACCACCATTGGTTTTGTATACGCAAATTAAAAAAAAAACACTTTTCAAAATGAAATTTAAGACAATTTAAGACAGCTAGCATTTATTTTTAGTCTTTGAGCATTATATTATCCAAATACTCGTTGGTACGTTGGTCGTCTTCTTTTTTGGGGATGAAAACATTTTGGGCTACTTTACTATTGGCTGATAGCGTATAAAAATAAGGCAATCCTAGTTCCATATTACCAGATATTATAGGTTTGTACTTTGCCTTCAATATTCTGTAAGGCAAAAAAAGCTGCTCATAAATCCGCATATCTCGCATTTTATCGCCTGTAAACAGCATCAGAACATCTTTGGGTGCTATTTTGTCTTTATTTGACCTTAGTCGAAAAAGAGCATGGTCAAAGTTTGCACCACAGCTTCTGTCATTAAAAACATAAATGAGCTTCACTTTTTTACCTACCGCATCAGCTAGTTTTACTGCTTTGCCATCTGTATCGATGAGTATTTCGGCAGTATCTATTTTTTGCTTGTAAATACTTGCTACATAACCAGCCAAACTGTCTTCTTGAGCCTTTGAGCGGCACGAAAAAAGTAACAAAAGCATTATAAATGGGTAAAATCTTGTTGGGTTCATTGTTTGGGAATTGCATTAAACTTCACCTCTACTCCTTTGTATTTATCGGGTGTAGTAAAGTCTATTTCACTGAAAGAAAGCACAGGATTGTCGTCTATTTTCACTTTCGATAGCATTGCTCTGTTTGTAGGAGAAAGTGCATTTACAAAATTTTTGTTTTGCATACGGTCATAAACTATATCTGCATCACAATTTGAAAAAAATGTGTTTTTGTAAGATCCATTTCCTCGAAAAGGCAATATCATAGAATAATCGTCTTCTGCCCAAAAGCCATGTCGAATAACACCTGTTTTTTTCTGTATGAAAATTTCATAAATATTTTGACCATATAGCATGTACCTAAAAGTTGCAACCTCCGAATTTTCGGCAAATTGTGCCATATAAAAGCCGCTAGTATTACGATTTTTTTTGCGATATTTGGCAAATGTAGTATCATCTGTCATATATTTTGCAGGTGTAAGAAACTTACTAAAGTCTATTTTGTACTTTAACTTAAGTGCTCCTTGAGGCATCACTTGAAACACTATATTGCTAAATAAAGTTGTAAAATTTGTACCCATTTTGTCGTCTTTTGAAATAGTGCGGACAAAACCAGGATACAAGTTAGGATACAGATGTTTACATTGTTTGGATACAACATTAAAATTACTATCTAATACATAATAAGCGAATTTTTGCAGTTCATACTGATTTCGAGAATCTACAGAAGGACTACCAATGTATCTTCCTTTCCCAATTGGACATAAATCATCTAATACTGTTGAGATTTTCTTATACTTTATTGGCCTTAAATTGTTAATATTTAAAAATAAAACTTTGCCCTGAAAATCACAATTATAAACAATTATTTGATTTTTGAGAGTATCTATACTGAAATCTTGAATATTAGTTACTTCAAAAGGTCCTTCGCCTATTTGGTTGAATTTTGCAATAAACTTACCATTTATGTCAAATTTGAAGAGACAACGAGCTTGAAAGGCATCCAATATATAAATATTTTCTTTATAGATCAAAGTCTTGAAAACATCGCCTATCAAACATTCATTTTTTGTTTCTAGGGCTACATATTTTATTGTCTTCACTAAGCTATTGGGCTGAAACTGCAATGAATCTATTTTTATGATTGGGTAAGCTTTGTTTAATATCACTTTAGTTACTGGTATAGATTCTAGAGGTTTATAAATACGATAAATACGCCAACCAACAATTATAACTACTAAACATAGTAATATTTTACCTATTATTTTAAGAATTTTCATATTGAATAAAGTTTTCCCATTTCTAGTGAAATCATCTAGAAATGGGAGTAAATATAATACTACCACTTTTGAAATCCTGGAGGACATTCATCGTAACCACCCTTTCGACAAATATCTTTTGTATAAGTATAAATCCCCTTAACAGTCCTTTTTCCAGTTGACCCATCAACTTCAACTCCATAACCTTTAAAAGTACCGCCAATTTTACTTACGTAAGCCGATTCTGTTACTTCTTCTTCGATATAACCCTCTGGTCTTATATTCCAAACATTTGTAGGCGGTTTTGGAGGGGCATCGTTGTCTGTATTAGAAGAGCCACTAGCACCAGATAACCAATCAATAATCATTAGTATAAAGGGGGGCATTAGTATATCACTATTGGGATTATCACCACCTAAAGGTATATCTCCTGAAGTATCACCACCAAAAGTGTCACTTCCACCAAAGCCAACATAATGTATCAAACTTCCATAATCATATCCAGTATGTGAAATAGAAGGACCATTTATAATAACGTCACCGCAATATTGTCCACCATCTATTGGTTCGTCACTATCAGAACCGCCACCTCCACCTTCTCCACCTTCTCCACCTTCTCCACCTTCTCCTTCTCCACCTTCTCCTTCTCCACCTTCTCCTTCTTTTCCACCTTCTCCTTCTCCACCTTCTCCATCATCA
>JAGNSI010000066.1 GCA_017988135.1 Pseudarcicella sp. | reverse complement strand
GAGCTAATATATTCCAGAAAAATCTGTGATTCCAATGACCACCTCCATTGTTTCTCACAGCTGGAGAAAGTGTGCTTATTTTTGCCAACAATTCTTCTAAACCAGCACTTTCATTTGCTGTGCCAGCTAATGCCGCATTTAGGTTGGTTACATAAGCGTTATGGTGACGGTCATGGTGGATTTCCATGGTAAGTGCGTCAAAATGTGGTTCTAATGCATCGTTTGCATAAGGTAAAGGATCTAAAACAAATGCCATTGTGTTGTTTTTTAAAGAATTAAATTTAAAAGTCTATATCCGAAAAACTATAAATAAATAGTTTAAGTTCGCAATTTAGTGAAAAAACTATTTAGTATAGCTTCACATTCTGTGCTTAATACGTTTTTTGTTAATTGGGTTTTGGGATGAAGCAGATTGGTTGTTTGTTTTAAAAAACCTTTTTTAGGGTCGTTTGCACCTACAACTATCCTATCTATTTGTGTCCAAGACAATGCTCCTGCACACATTACGCAAGGTTCTAGGGTTACATAAAGCGTGCAGTTTTTGAGGTACTTTGCCCCGAGCTTGTTGGCTGCAGAAGTAATGGCTAGCATTTCGGCATGAGCCGTTACGTCGTTAAGTTTCTGTGTTTGGTTATAACCTTTGGCTATAATTTTATTGTCGCACACTATCACCGCACCTACAGGAACTTCACCTTCGTCGAGTGCAATGTTGGCTTGGTAAAGAGCCATTTGCATAAAATATTCGTCATTAAACGGATTTTTGTGCATTGTTTCTTAAATAAAAATCTACAATTACCAATGCTGCCATAGCTTCAACAATAGGTACTGCACGTGGCACTACGCATGGGTCATGCCTGCCTTTGCCAGATACTGTTACGGTATTTCCATCTGCGTCTATACTTTCTTGGTCTATCATGATGGTAGCTACAGGCTTAAAGGCCGTTCTGAAATACACGTCTTCGCCATTTGAAATACCACCTTGTATTCCTCCAGAATAATTGGTTTTTGTTTTTACTTCGCCGTTTTCGTTGATATATATTTCATCATTGTGGGCAGAGCCTAGCATGGCTACGCCATCAAATCCACTTCCATACTCAAATCCTTTTACGGCATTTATGCTTAGCATAGCTTTGCCTAGTTCGGCATGAAGCTTGTCAAAAACGGGTTCGCCTAAGCCTACAGGTAAGCCTTTTATAACGCACGAAATTACACCGCCAATAGAATCTCCACTTTTTCTGGTTTGATCTATAAAGTCAAACATTTCTTGTGCCAATGTAGCGTCTGGGCATCTTACCGCATTTTCTTCAGCTTTGCTGAGGTCTAGTTCTTGGTAAGGAGTGTTTAGTTTTAAATGCCCTACTTGTGATACATAGGCGTTTATGGCAATTCCTTTTTCTTGTAAAATCAATTTAGCTATAGCACCAGCTGCAACCCTTGCTACTGTTTCACGAGCAGAGCTTCTGCCGCCACCTCTGTAGTCTCTGTTGCCGTATTTTGCAGTATAAGTATAGTCTGCATGAGATGGTCTAAATTGCTGAGCAATATGACTGTAGTCTTTAGAGCGTTGGTCTTCGTTGCGAATAATCATGGCAATGGGCGTGCCAGTGGTTTTGCCTTCAAATATACCCGAAAGTACTTCAAATTCATCGGCTTCTTTGCGTTGGGTAGTAATGCGAGATTGCCCTGGTTTGCGTCTGTCAAGTTCGCTCTGAATAAAATTTGTGTCAAAATTTATTCCTGATGGACAACCGTCTATCACCACGCCTACTGCTACCCCATGCGATTCGCCAAAGGTACTTATCTTGAATATTTTGCCGTATGTACTGCTCATTTTTTACTATTGTTATTGCTTTTCCAAAAAATATAAATCATACAAGATAGCAGTATGATTGTCAAGGTGTTGAATTGTGTTTCAAGGATGTCTGTGTATTTTTTTTCATTCAATACAGTAGGCACTTCTTCGAGTTCGTCATAAATATCATCAAACGTTTTGTTGGTAGTTTTTGTTTCTAAACTTTTTCCTTTGATGTTCAACTGTAAAGACGATTTCAGTGTATCGTATTTCGATTTTATTGGGTCGAAATATATCCATTGAAAATATTTATTTAATACAAATTTACCAGCTTGTTTTGGAATAATACTAAAGGTGAAACTTTTATTGCCAATTATTCCATTTTTATTGGTTATAATTTGTGTGTTTTCAGTTGGTGGATAAAAATCAAATAAGTTGTTTTTCTCTAAAATAGGAGCAGCAATGGTCGAAATATTTCCATTTCCTGTCAGTATTACAGTGTATTCTATGGCATTGCCCACCATATTGTTAGGATTTAATATTTCTTCTTTAAGTTCAAATTGCCCAACAATAGCTTTTTCTTTTGCTGGATGTGGCGGAAGTGCTTTGGGTTGTATTTTCAATAAATTACTTTTGAAGTGAATAGATTTTTGTAGGTTAGCTTCAGTTGCGTCTGTTTTTAAAGTCAGTGTTTGCTGAGGAATGTATATTTTTTTGTCGCTTAATGGGTAAAATGTAGCTTTATAAAAAGTATAAGCTTTCATTTTTTTGCCTTTTATCGTTACTGTATTTTCCAATGCTTCGTTGAGATGGTAGCTTTCTTCCCAGCAATTTAATGGTTTTATTCTTTTTACAATTTCTGGTATTTGCACTTCGTTGTTGTCGAATTGCATGGGTACAATATTGTTTTCAGAAACAAAAAAGGTCAGTGTAAGGGTGAATCCTTCGCCTACATAAGGTTTTTTGTTGCTACAGCCTATTTGTAAAAAAGCTTCTTTATTGGCAAATTCGGTTTCTATTGGTGCATCAAAACTATTTTCTGCCGAATTTTCGTTTGTAGTGATGCCATTTACAGCTACAGTGACACTTTCTTTTTTTATTTTTTGACCATTAATCTCAATAAAACTTTCGGCTAGGTTGAAAGTGCCATTTTTTTGGGGTTGATAAGATTGTGTTATTTGATAGCTGATTTGCTTTTTGCCATCGATATATTGGGTAGACTTAGATTTTGAAATGCCTAATTTAGTGAAAAAAGCGTACTCAGGGAAAATACAATTTGGTACATTGTTTTCGTCGAAAGTGTGCAATATGATACCCACAAGAAGAGTTTCATTTTGGTTGATTTGGGTATTCGTTTTTAATAGTTCATAGGTTGTTTTTTGCCCTAAAGTATTTAGGCAACAAAAAGTGAAACCCAGCAATATAATGAGTCGGATAAAACGCAATTTGTATTTTTATTCAGAAAAAGTAAAAGCAAAACTCAAGCAAAGTCATTACATGAAACTTAATCAAGGTCTATGGTTTTGCTAAAGAACAAAAATACAAATTATTTACAATAGGTGTACATTGCCGTAACGTCTTTAGTCCAATTGGTGGTAGGTTGTGCGTTGTTTGAAATGCAAATTTTTACCAATGATGGGTTATAAAAACAACTTAATTTAGAAATTTTATTGTTTTTTTGGACTTCAAGGTGTGTTAATTTATTGTAATTGCAGCTCAAATATTCAAGATTTTCGTTTTCTGAAAGATCCATATCTTCAATATTATTGTTGTCGCAAACCAATACCCTTAAATGTTTATTGTTATTGAGTTCAATTTCTTTCAATTGATTTTCAACGCAATTTAGTTCGGCAAGCATTGTGTTTTTGCTGATATCAAGTTTCGAAATAGGGTTTTTTCCACAATTTAAATTTTCTAAAAACAAATTGCTCGAAAGATTGAGCTTGCTTATTTTATTGCCAATACAATGCAATTTCGAAAGCATTTTGTTGTCTTCTATGTTTAATTGATTGATATTGTTTTGGTTGCATTCAAGTGTGGTTAAATAGGCATTTTTCGAAAGTTCTAGATTGCTTATTTGGTTGAAGCCACATACCAATGTTTCTAAAAATTGGTTTTCTGAAACATTGATTTGTTTGAGAGAATTTTTGCTACAATCGAGCAGTTTTATAGATGTATTTTTGCTTAAATTCAATTCTTGAAGCAAGTTTCCATAAATATAAAGCGTCTCTAAAAGTGTATTTTTAGATAAATCTATTTCTTGAATACGGTTGTTTCCACAATCTAGTATTTGTAAAGAATCGTTTTTTTGTAAATCTAGGTTTGTGATAATGTTGTCGTAGCAGTTCAAATAAGTTAAATTAGAAAAATACTCAATACCCTTGAGGTTTCTTATTCCTAATGAAGACACATTCAACGTTTTTACTTTTTCGGCATCAGTACGCAACATTTTTCCGTCATAAGCCCAATCTGTATCTATTTGTTGGTCTACCAAGAATTTCTCAAAATTCCGGTCTGGAATATTGATGTATTCGGGTAAAACTTCTTTTTGGGCTAAAATATTAAACGAAACGAAAAGTAATAAAAAGTAAAGTATTTTCATTTTATAGGTAGTTTGTGCAATAGCGAATTGAAAGAATATTGATTAATTTTGTATTGGACTCGAAAAATTGATATAAGTCAAAAATCGTTCCAAAAAATATTTAACAAAAAGTGTAATAACCTTTAATACAGGCAGATGAAGCAAATAATTCAACATAAATATGCTTTTCAAATAATCTCTTCTGGTGTTTTGCTGGTTTGGGTTGCTTTTTTTGACATAAACGATATTTTTAAACAAATGAAATTGGTTAAGGAAATTAATCATTTAGAAAATGAAAAAAAATATTATATCAATAAAATAAAAGAAGTAGAAAGAGAAAAAAGGCAAGTAATGGGTAGTCCGGTGTTAATAGAAAAATTTGCCCGAGAAAAATATTTAATGAAACGCCCCAACGAAGAAATATTTGTGATAGTGGATTCTGAAAATAATCTTTTGGACAAATAAAATATTTTTATTTTTTTGGACTTAAAACACCCGCTAAAGTAGTTTTTCTGAATTGTAATTTCAGTTTTTGTGCTTAATTTTGTAAAATTTAATCTTACACGAAATTTACCAAAACGCATAGATATTAAGAAAAGTATGAAAGCATTACAAAACCACCCAGCTATTTTATTACTAGCCGACGGCACAGTATTCAAAGGAAACGCACTAGGTAAAATAGGTACTCATGGCGGTGAAATATGCTTCAATACCGGTATGACAGGCTACCAAGAAATATATACAGATCCGTCTTATTTTGGTCAAGTGATCGTAAATACCACTTCGCACATAGGAAATTATGGTGTAGTGGATAAATTGGAAGAAGAGTCTGGCTCTGTAAAAATATCAGGAATGGTTTGCAACGAGTTTTCTCCTATTCATTCAAGAAAAACGGCTGACGATTCTTTGCAACAATACTTCGAAAAAGCTAATATAGTTGGGATTTCGGGCATAGATACACGACAAGTGGTACGTCATATTCGTACAGCAGGCGTGATGAATTGCATCATTTCTTCAGAAATACTGGAAATAGATGCGTTGAAAGTAGAAATGGCAAAGCTGCCAAATATGGAAGGTTTAGAACTTTCTTCACAAGTATGTACCCAAGAAGCCTATACTTTAGGCGATGAAAAAGCAACTTATAAAGTAGCAGTGTTAGATCTAGGGGTTAAAAAAAGTATTTTAGAGAATTTTACAGATAGAAATTGTTTTTTGAAAGTTTTTCCAGCTAAAACTACTTTCGAAGAAATGCAAAAATTTGCTCCTAACGGTTATTTTATTTCTAACGGCCCGGGCGATCCAAGTGTGATGACCTACGCAGTAAACACTGTGAAAGATATTTTGGCTGCAGATATGCCTATTTTTGGAATTTGTTTGGGACATCAAATATTAGCACAAGCATCAGGTTTGTCTACTTATAAAATGAAAAATGGACACAGAGGTTTGAACCATCCAGTGAAAAATCTACAAACTGGTCTTTCTGAGATTACCTCTCAAAATCATGGCTTTGCTGTAAAAATGAACGAGCTAGAAAGTAGCTCTACAGTAAGCCTTACTCATATCAACTTAAATGATAAAACGGTAGAAGGTATAAGAATAAATAACAAAAAAGCATTTTCTGTACAACACCATCCAGAAGCAGCACCAGGTCCACACGATTCGAGGTACTTGTTTGACGATTTTGTAGCGATGTTGGGTTAAGAAATATTCGTTAATAAAAAAGCCTGATTTTGATATTCAAAGTCAGGCTTTTTTGTGAATTATAAAATATTTTTCAATTCTATCAAGTCATTGATTTCTAGAAAAGGAATTTCAGTTTTTGTTTGATCTCTATTTTCTGAGTTGTAAAAAATAGCATCTACACCACTAGCCTCTGCACCCATTACGTCAGTTTCAAAGGTGTCGCCTATCATTATGCAGTCGGAAGCATTTGCGTTCACCAAATCAAGGGCAAAAGAAAACATTTGAGGGTGCGGTTTTTTGAAACCCGAATGTTCGGAGGTGATTATCTCTTTGAAGTAATGATGTATTTCGCTGTTTTTTAATTTTATTTGTTGGATTTCTATAAATCCGTTTGTGATAATATGGAGCTGATATTTTGGTTTTAAATATTCTAATATAGCTTTGGTGTTGGGTAATAAATGAGGTTTTTGAGTAGAGGTTTGAATGTAAAAATCTGATAATTCGTCGTATTGGTCAAAAGCTTGTGTTTTGATAAATTCAAATAATTTTACAAAACGCCTATCCCGCAATTCTTTTTGCGTGATAAGTCCTTTTTCGTATTCACTCCAAAGCGAGTAGTTTACTTTATTGAATTGCGTACAAAATATTTCAGGAGAAGGGATACCTATTTCAAAAAGATTGAATTTTAAGTAAGCCTCCTCCAGCGCTATACGTGAATTGAGTGTGTGATCCCAAAGCGTATGGTCAAGGTCAAAAAAGATGTGTTTGTACTTTTTCAAGTGATTGAATTTAGTACACAAACTCGCCATCGGGAGTCTGTATGGTTACTTTTTTGCCCGAATTTCCTTCAACTCTGCCTATGATTTGTGCTTTTATGCCAAACGAATTTGAAATATCTATCAATGTCTGCGCATATTGCGGTGCAACATACATTTCGAGACGATGTCCCATATTGAAAACTTTATACATTTCCTTGAAGTCTGTTTGGCTTTCTTCCTGAATCATTTTGAATAATACAGGTAACGGAAACAAGTTATCTTTGATGATATGTACATTTTCTGCAAAATGCAATACTTTGGTCTGGGCACCGCCTGAACAATGTACCATGCCATGTATTTGACTGCCCAATTCTTGGATAATTGCCTTTACTATTGGGGCGTAAGTTCTGGTTGGCGAAAGCACCAATTGTCCTACATTTAATGGGCTTCCAGCTACAGTGTCGGTAAGTTTTTTTGATCCACAATAAACCAATTCCTTCGGGACAGCAGGGTCAAAACTTTCGGGGTATTTGTTGGCTAAATAATGACCCAGTACATCGTGACGGGCTGAAGTAAGTCCGTTTGAACCCATTCCTCCGTTGTAAATTGTCTCGTAGTTTGACTGTCCGTCTGATGCAAAACCTACTATTACGTCTCCAGCTTGTATGTTGTGATTGGAAATAACGTCGGATTTTTTCATTCTAGCAACTACCGTAGAGTCTACAATGATAGTTCTTACCAAGTCGCCCACATCGGCTGTTTCACCGCCTGTACTCCATATGCCAATGCCATTATCACGTAGCATTTGAAGTACTTCTTCTGTGCCATTGATGATTTCGGCAATGACTTCGCCAGGTATTAGGTTTTTGTTGCGACCTATAGTGCTAGATAGTAGCATGTTGTCTGTAGCTCCCACGCAAATCAAGTCGTCGGTGTTCATTACTACTGCGTCTTGCGCTATACCTCTCCAAACCGAAATGTCACCAGTTTCTTTCCAGTACAAATAGGCCAAAGATGATTTTGTGCCAGCACCATCTGCATGCATGATATTGCAATATGCAGGATCTTGACCGAGCATATCAGGTGATATTTTACAAAAAGCTTGCGGGAAAAGACCTTTGTCTAGTTTTTCGATGGCTTTATGTACGTCTTCTTTTGATGCCGAAACACCCCTTTGCATGTATCTATCTGTCATGGAAATGCGTATGTTTAATGTTTGTTTTTAATGAAAATATCAAAAAAATAAACAGTTTTTCTAATGAATAAATTATTGTTTTAGTTGAGCAAATTCTTTGGCAAAATAAGTCAAAATAATATCAGCTCCAGCTCTTTTTATGGCTGTTAGACTTTCTATCATAGTTTTTGTGCCGTCTACCCATCCATTTTGAGCGGCTGCTTTTACCATGGCATATTCTCCAGATACATTATATGCAGCTATGGGTATATCGAAGTTGTCTCTCAATGTTTTTATAATATCTAAATAAGCAAGTGCTGGCTTTACCATCAAAAAATCAGCCCCTTCATTGAAGTCTAAAGTGGCTTCTAGTAGTGCTTCTCTGCTGTTGGCAGGATTCATTTGGTAGGTTTTTTTGTCGCCAAATTTTGGTGCCGAATCCAATGCATCTCTGAATGGGCCATAAAAAGCCGAAGCGTATTTTGCCGAATATGCCATTATGCTTACATGGGTATAGCCATGCTGATCTAAAATGTTTCTTATATAGCCAATTCTACCGTCCATCATGTCTGATGGGCCTACTATGTCTACACCTGCTTTGGCTTGTGCCAATGCCATTTCACCCAAAATATGTAATGTAGGGTCGTTTAATATTTCGCCATTTTCAACCAAACCATCGTGTCCATCTGAAGAATAGGGATCCATGGCTACATCAGACATCAAAGCTATTGCTGGATATTTGTTTTTTATTTGAGCTATTGCATCAAGGTATAAACTGCCAGCTTTGGTGCTTTCAGATGCTATTTTGTCTTTTTTGTCTTCTGATAGCAAAGGGAAAAGGGCGATTGACTGAATTCCTAAATCTTGTACTACCGCTATTTCGTCTAAAAGTTTATCAAGCGAATATCTGAAAATACCAGGCATAGACTTTACTTCTGTGGTAAACTGCTTGCCTTCCATAACAAACATCGGGTAAATGAAGTCTTTTACAGCTACGCTGGTTTCTTCTACCATGGCTCTGATGGCGGGCGATTGTCTATTTCTGCGTGGTCTTCTGATAATGTGCATCCGAAATGGTAATATTTTGTTTTGCAAATTTACAAAAAAAAGAGCCTGAAAAGGATTTGTTTTCAGCTCTTTTGAAAAAATATTTTATCGCTTTAGGGAAATTTACTTTAATAAAATGATTGGTAATGATTAGTTTTTTAACTCAAATATTTTGGAAGGATGCTTGAGATACGCTCCAAAAACCCCGATACCACCTTTGATGTTCGAATAAATTTGTACTGGCTCTGCAAAAGGATTGTCATCATTTTTAGAAGAACTTTTTACTGATTTGGCATATTTGTATATGTTTTCGTCAACGGTAGAAAGTGATATTTCTAAAAAGAAATTAAAGTTTATGTCATTCGCAGTACCATTTGGGACATAGTCTTCTTTGTATTGTATTCTGTCTAACAATACATCTTCTTTGCTGATGTACATTTCTTCCAGCTGTTTTTGGTTAATAATATTATTGGGACTATTTTTAGGAATAGTAGACAAAATTCCTGAGTAGGCATAAAAACTATCCTTTAAATTTTCTTCGGGTATTTTTAAATTTGCTGTTATTACATCATTATTTTCGTCACGTTTGCTTCTTTTAATATTTAAAAGAGTGTTTTCTATATCTAAAGTATTGCTCGGGACAGTACATGTTGCCTGAACAGATGGGTAGTTGTCTGCCGTAACATTTAAAGTATAAGTTTCACCTTTGATGATGGGTAATCTTGCTTTGCCGAACATAAATTCATATTCTTGGTACATGTTATTTGTTGTAGGATTTCCTTCTATTTTTTCACCTTTACTGTTAGTTATAGTTACTTTAATATTTTTGATCATAACATGTGGCTGTTGATTGTAGTATTCGTTCGTAATGCCTAAAACAGGTCTATTGCTTCCGATGTATATAAGGTTTGCTGCAAGACCTGGAGATAAATATCCGTGAACTACTAATTTAGGCTCATAGGGTAGTGCCGCATCTTCTACTGGCGATTCGCAAGCTAATGTTGTAATGAATACTAGGAGTGCCAGTATATTTTTGAAAATATTTTTCATTGTATAAATATCAGATTTGAGTGTTTTTTAAAATTTAAAATTGTAACTAACCGAAGGTATTATGCCAAATAAAGACAGTTTGCTCAGGTATTTTTCTGATTGACTACTATTTTCGATAAATCTATCTTTGATTTGGTAAAAAAATGGATTTTTCTGATTGTACACATTATAAATACTCCAAACCCAAGTTCGCTCGTGTCCTCGTTTCATTTTTTTGATAAACTGAATACTGAAGTCTAGCCTGTGGTAATCTTCTGCCCTAAAACTATTACGTTCTTTATATTCGTTTACTTTTCCTATATTGTTTGAATGAAATACTAGATTGCTAGGGAGGTTTAATAGAGGTAATAAAGGTTTAAAGGTAGAGCTGGGAAGGTTTATGGCATTGCCTGTACCATATACCCATGTGCCAGATAAAATTATTTTGGGAGAAATTTTGTAAATAGCTACTACTGAGGCATCATGTCTTCTGTCGTATCGGGCATAAAACTCTTTGCCAAAATTTAGCTCGTCAAATTGCTGTTTGGTATAAGACAAAGTGTAGCCAATCCATCCTGTAAATTTGCCCACTTTTCTTTGTAACATCAGCTCTGCACCATAAGATTTGCCTTTACCTTGTGTGACAAGCTTATCCCATTCGGTAGATTGGTTGTTGATGAGTTCTTCAAAGCTTTCATCTCCTCCCAATAGAAAAGATGCTCCTTCTTTATAAGAAACTATATTTTTCAATTCTTTATAATATGCCTCGATGCTCAGTTCAAGGTTGTTTTGTGTGAAATCTTTAGCTACTCCTGTTGCTATTTGCCATGAACGCTGTGGTTTTACATTATTATTTGCAGGCACCCATAAGTCTGTAGGTAAGCCCCCACCAGAGTTTGATAATAAATGAATGTATTGATTCATGTTGGCATATGAACCTTTTATTGCCCAATTTTTTGGTAAAATATATGCCAATGCTAATCTTGGTTCAAGGTTTAGTTGGTTGATGTCGTCTTTAGTATAAAAATGAGTGAGTCGTAAGCCAGCATTTACTTGTAATTTTTCAAATGGCTTGTAAGTGTCCTCTATGTACAAAGCAGACTCCCAAGTATTGATAGGGCGAACTACGTTTTTGTCTAAACTAAAAGCATTATCTTTTAAAACTATTGCACTAGGAGTGAAATAATGGTTAGTAAATTGTCCTCCAAATTTTAGACTATGCTTATTGGATGGCAAGTAATCGAAGTCTTGCTTTAAAGTAAAATCCCTGATACTCGAAAAATACTTTAGGTATCTATTGTCTTTGGAATTAGAAAAAGTTTCTTCAGAGATAATATCAAAAATATAATTGCTATAAATGAGTGATGTATTGCTGAATATTTGGTTGTTATAAAGGTGGTTCCAGCGTAAAGTAGCTGTTGCATTTCCCCATTTCAAGCCATTATTTGATGAGTTTCCATTTCTTTCGTCAGTTGCATAAAATTTATCTTTTCCGAAATAGCCACTCAAATAAAGTTTGTTTTTGGAGTCGAAAACATAGTTGAACTTGGCATTGAGGTCGTAAAAATAATATCCACCAGATTCTGAGCTTTCTTTTTCGATAAATGGTTTTGCGATTACGTCTAAATAAGTACGTCGTCCCGAAATCAGAAATGAACTTTTATGGTTTTTTGAAAGTGGACCTTCAAGCATTAGTCGGCTAGATATCAGCCCTATGCCGCCTTCGCCGTGCAGTTTTGATTTGTTGCCATCTTTCATTTGCATTTCTATTACCGAAGATAGCCTTCCTCCGTATCGGGCGGGAAATCCACCTTTGGTTAGCTCAACACTTTTTAAGGCATCTCCATTGAAGACCGAGAAAAAACCGAATAAGTGATAGGCGTTATAAACTGGTGCATCGTCTAAAATCAAAATGTTTTGGTCTGGACCACCACCTCTTACATAAATTCCTGAATTTCCTTCAGAGCCTTTTTGTACACCGGGCATTAGCTGAATTACTTTCAAAACATCTCTTTCGCCCAAAAAAGCTGGTATTTCTTTGATTTGGGCTACTGGAATAGAAAGTTGAGACATTTGTACGTTTTCCGAAATTTTTTGTTTCGAACCATTAGATAAGTTGCCTTTTATAACTACTTCGTCTAGTAAATTATTTTCTGGCTCAAGTTCTACCGTTATTTCTTGCGATTGCTTGCCACTGATGATTTGATATGTGGTTTTGTAACCAACAAAGCTAAATGTAATTGTGTTTTCTCCTTCAGGGTTGAATGTGAGTGAGAAAAAGCCATATTTATTAGTTTGGTTGCCGATTTTTTTTTCTTTGATAGAAGCGTTTACACCAGGTAAAAGCTCACCTGAGTTTTTTTCTTTTACGTAACCACTAATGGTGATTTTTTGTATGCTTTGGGCATGTGTTTGGCTAAAAAATCCTAATAAAAGGGTGAAAAAGAGTAGGTTTTTTGTCATAATTGGTTTTTTTTAAAATAAGGTATATTAAAAATAATTCTTTAAATTGGGGTATATTTTTACTTACAACGAATAAAATCTAGTTTTATGATAAATTTTGTTATTAAATATTTACTCATCGCTGCTGCCATTTTGTTTGGGACCAAATATTTGTCGGGAATCAATGTTGCTGATTTCAAAACAGCAATTGTTGTAGCACTAGCAATGGGTTTTTTGAATACTTTTATAAAACCTGTGCTTAAGTTAGTCAGTTTTCCGCTTACTGTTCTTACATTAGGGCTTTTTACCTTAGTGATAAATGTAATTTTGGTGTACACCGTAGCTCATTTTGTGCCAGATTTTAAGATATCAGGTTTCCAAGATCCACTTATTTTTAGTTTGGGTATTTCTGTAGTGAGCTGTGTGTTGGGATGGTTTCTTTAAGGTGTACCATTTTGAAATGTAATTTCTGTCGCTAAACCTATTGCACTGAATCTTATTGCCATACTTTTGGCGTTCGATTTGTTTTGAATGCTATTGCAATGCTCTCCTTTTTCCAAAAAATAAATATAATATTTTTGATTTCTATCAGCAAGCTGGTCTATATCTGGCTTGCCAAGTAGCTTAGATATATCGTTAGAAATTACGCCTTTTATTGCTTCTTTGTTTGCTTTTAAGGTTTCTAGCATTTTTATTCTTTGGTTTGAGCATCCTCCCAAATCATTTTTGAAAACCTGTATATCTAAATCTTTGAGTTTGGCTTCTTTGGTGCATGCACATAGAAATATTATGAAAGTAAGTGCTATTAAAGTGTTTTTCATCGTTTTTATTGTTTTGCTTCCAGTACTATTTTCCATGTGTCTTTGGCTTCTTCTCGCCAAATTCTGAGAAAATTCCCTTGTTTATTCTTTGATTGGGTGATTCCGTATACTATTACTAAGTCTCCAGTGCTACTTGCAGTGGCTTTAAAAGCTGTTTGGATTTCTGTTTTTGAGAAATTGTCTTTTAACCATTTATTGGAATTGCTGATACCGTTAATTGATTTTAAGTTTGTTTGAATCAATAAAATATCGCTTGATAGTGACGGTTCAAATGGGTTTGGAGACGTTTTGGCATTTTTTGTATAATAGTAGTCTCTCATAAATATCAGTTGCTCGGCTCCTTGTGCTTTGTTTTTTGCCAATTCTAAATCTGAGAATGCTTTTACAGGTAAATAATGGTCATAACAATGGTTGTTTTGTAAGGGATGCGAAACGTTGGTTTGTAGAATTACCTTCCATTTTTCGTTTGTTTTACGCCAAATTTTCACAGTTGTGCCTGTAGTTGTTTTGTTTTTCCAGTCAGAAAGTGTGTATCCTAAATCTCCAGATTGGGCAATGCCTGTTTGATAGGGGAAATTTGAGACGTAGCTGAAATTTTCTGTAAAATCAAATGTATTTGATTGTTTTACTTCTCCATTTTCTAATACAACCATTGGCGTTTCTACGTATTCGTTAATGGCTAGTCTATTAGTCTTTGCCTGAATAAAATCACATTCTGTAGCATGTAGCTTAACAATGCTTTGCTGAGGCTTTTGTGCAAATCCTATATTTATACAGATAAAAAGTACGAAAACTAGTGTTTTTTTCAATTAGCGATTGTTGAATGGTGAATTAATAAAGCATTCCTAAAAATAAAATGAAACTATTATTTTGAACAAATTTATAAACAGCAACTAATATAGCATGAAAATAAAATTTGGCGTAATCAAGTTATAAACATAAATAAATATATAGCATGAAAATAATGTTTGGCGCAATCAAGTTATAAACAGAAATAAATATATAGCATGAAAAAAAAATTTCATGCTATAT
>JAGNSI010000065.1 GCA_017988135.1 Pseudarcicella sp. | reverse complement strand
ATAAGAATATGCCAGCAATCAATTGTGTCGGAGTTGTATTGTATTTTAATTGTCCTATAGTCTCTGTTTGGTCTTACTGAATTAATTGTTCTTGGATTGTTTACGCCAAAAATTAATATCTGCATTTTTTCTAATGCTGATAGTGTATTGGGATCATTGGTTCTTGTTTTAATGTTTTTGTCAAAATGTGTGAATTTATATGCATGAAAATATGCAATTACATTCATTGTAATAAATATAATAAACACAAATTTGATTAATACTTTTAATTTTTTCATTTTAATTATTGAAAAGTGAGTAGGTGTTGATTTTAATCTGTTTTTCAGCCTAATAAATTATTTAGACTATCTTTCTTAATTGTAATACAGATATTGATTTTTTAATTCTTTACCTTGTACAGGTTAATTTTTCTTTTGCGATGATTGGACGTTTATTTCAACCTTTGATTTTTTATTGCAATTCAAAAATTCAAACGTAGTGAAAATTATAATCAAGAGTTTTTTCATAAAGTTGTGACTATTTGAAAATGTTTGAATAAAATGAATGAATTATGTGCTAGATTTTAAATGTAATATTTAGACTGTAATTTTTTAATAAGCCTAACCTTTGTATAGTAATCATTAAAATGCAATATAAAAACAATAATTATCTTAATTAACACGAATACTTTAGTGTTATTTTTTTATTTACCTAGTACAAATCTTAAATTCAAATAAGCTTAATCAAATTTGAATTTTGTATTTTTGCATTATTTATTATATTTTTTTCTTAAACATGTCGAATCAAACATTCAATCGTACTACCGTTACAGCAGCTCTAATATATGCCAATGGCCCTATTCATATTGGGCATTTAGCAGGTTGCTATCTGCCAGCTGATATTTATGTGAGGTATTTACGGTCTAAAGGTAAGGATGTTAAGTTTATTTCAGGTACAGACGAACACGGCGTGCCTATTACCATAAAAGCAAAAAAAGAAGGTATAACGCCTCAAGAAGTGGTTGATAAATATTACGAAGTGATTAAAAATTCTTTTAATGATTTCGGAATTTCATTTGACATTTATTCTAGAACTTCAAAACAAGGGCATCATGAGATGTCGCAAGAAATCTTCAAAAACATCTATGATAAAGGTCATTTTGTAGAAGAAACAACAGAGCAATATTTTGACGAAAAAGCACAATCTTTTTTGGCGGATAGATATATAGTAGGTACATGTCCAAAATGTAGCAACGAAAATGCCTATGGTGATCAATGCGAAAAATGCGGTTCTACACTTTCTCCGACAGAACTTATCAATCCAAAATCTGCATTAAGTGGTGAACCTCCTGTTTTGAAAGCAACCAAAAACTGGTATTTGCCATTAGATAAGATGCAACCTGCTCTCGAAAAATATATTGCAAATCATCCAGAATGGAAAACTAATGTACTGGGTCAAGTGAAATCTTGGTTAAACGATGGTTTGCGTCCAAGAGCTATGACCAGAGATCTAGATTGGGGTATAAAAGTACCATTGCCAGATACAGAAGGCAAAGTTATGTATGTTTGGTTTGATGCACCGATAGGTTACATATCTATGACCAAAGAATTGACCAGCGATTGGGAAAAATATTGGAAAGCAGAGGATACTAGAATCATAAATTTTATTGGAAAAGATAATATTGTATTTCATTGTTTGATATTTCCTGCTATGTGCCAAGCTGATGGCAGATTTATGCTGGCAGATAATGTGTCTGCCAATGAATTTATGAATTTGGAGGGTGAAAAAATATCAACCTCAAGAAATTGGGCAGTTTGGTTGCACGAATATTTGAATGATTTTGCTGGAAAGCAAGATGTCCTAAGGTATACTTTGGCTGCATCTGCTCCCGAAACAAAAGATTCAGACTTCACTTGGGCTGATTTTCAAACTAAAAATAACTCTGAATTGGTAGGTATTTTTGGGAATTTTGTCAATAGAGCTATGGTACTAACAGAAAAGAATTTTGAAGGAAAAGTACCACTTCAAGGAGAATTGACAGAATTTGATTTGCAAACATTACAATCATTATTGCAATTTCCTGTTCAAATAAGCGAAGCATTAGAAAACTTTAAGTTTAGAGAAGCATTAGCTTTAATGATGGATGTAGCAAGGTTGGGTAATAAATATTTGGCAGAAACAGAACCTTGGAAAGTAATCAAAACAGACAATATCCGTACAGCAACTATACTAAATATTAGTTTGCAAATAGCCAGTACATTGGCAATAGTTTGTGAGCCATTTTTGCCTTTCACAGCTGAAAAACTTAGAGCAATGCTGAAAATGGATTCGCTCACATGGGAAGCTGCTGGACAAAATCATTTATTGAAAGAAGGTCATTTGTTAGAAAATCAAGGTTTGCTTTTTGATAAAATAGAAGACGATATTATTCAACAACAGATAGATAAATTGAGTAAAGCTAAACAAGAAAATCTATTGGCAGGTAAAGAAGTATTACCATTAAAAGAAGAAATAGCTTTTGATAACTTTGCACAAACAGATATTCGAATAGGCACAATAATAGGAGCAGAAAAGGTAGCCAAAAGTAAAAAGTTATTGAAATTATTGGTAAATGACGGTTTCAAGCAACGTACTATTTTGAGCGGTATTGCAGAATATTATAGCCCTGAAGACGTTATAGGTTTGCAAGTTACATTTTTGGCGAATTTAGCACCACGTAAAATTATGGGCAACGAATCTGAAGGGATGATTTTGATGGCTGAAGATAAAGATGGCTCTTTAGTTTTTTTAAAACCATCAAAAGGCATCTGGGACGGAGCTTCTGTTTCGTAATATATAGCTAAAAAAACTTGGGTTTTAATAGAACAAATTCAATGTTTTTAGGAACGATTATATTTGTTTTAGGTTCTAAAGAAATAGGTAAAAAAGTTTAATTTTTTAAATGCAACATTTTGAGCCTATTTATGAACCGAAGTTAAACCAAATTTGAGCTTAAATATTTATTGGTCAGTTTTTATTGAAATAAAAATGAAGTACTTTTGCAATAAATTTTTATAATCATCTTATTTAAACATTGACTAAAAGATTACAACGCATATGTACTCATTACAAATCGAAGAAAAATTTAAAGAATTATACAAAAGCCAAGCACAAATAATAGTAAGAGCACCTGGTAGAATAAATCTAATTGGTGAGCATACAGACTATAACGATGGTTTTGTGCTACCAGCAGCTATCAACAGAGCAGTATATTTTGCTATTTCATTACGTGAAGATAATCAGTGTAATTGTTATGCTTATAATTTGGATAGCCAATTTAGTTTTGCAACAAACAATCTTACCAAAACTAAATATAGCTGGGTCAATTATTTAATTGGTGTAGTAGACGAATTTCAAAAAGCAGGAAAAATCACTAAAGGATTTGACCTTGTAGTTGGAGGAAATATTCCTTTAGGAGCTGGAGTTTCTTCTTCGGCAGCTGTAGAAACGGGTTTAGCTTTTGCACTAAATCACCTCAATAAAACACATCTTTCTACCATAGAAATGGTACAAATCGGTAAAGCTGCTGAGAACAACTTTGTAGGTGTAAATTGTGGTATTATGGATCAGTTTGCCTCTATGTTTGGTAAGAAAGATAGCGTAATAAGACTAGACTGCAGAAGTTTAGAATATGAATATTTTCCATTAAACCTGCCAAATCACACGGTAATATTGTGCAATTCTGGTGTGAAACACTCATTAGGAGACTCAGAATATAATACCCGTCGTCTCGAATGCGAAGAAGGATTACGAATTTTGCATAGTATTTATCCAACAGTGAAAAGTTTCAGAGATGTACATCCAGCAATGGTTGAGCAAAATAAAAACAGTTTTTCTGAAAATGTTTACAAAAGGTGTATGTACGTTACAAGCGAGATAGAAAGAGTAGTAGATGCATGTAAAGCATTAGCCGAAGACGATTTAGTAACTTTTGGGAGAAAAATGTACGAAACACACGATGGCTTGCAACACGATTATCATGTGAGCTGTGAGGAATTAGATTTCTTAGTTGATCAAACCCGTAACAATCCAGCAGTATTAGGCTCAAGAATGATGGGAGGAGGTTTTGGTGGTTGTACAGTGAATATTGTAGAGAAAAAAGAGGCGGAAAACTTCTTGATAGCTATGAGAAAAGCTTACGAAAATAAATACAAAAAAGAATTAGTAACCTACAATGTAGAACTAACCAACGGAACAGAAATTATATAAATTACTGTTCAATTTTTTTTAATTTAAAATCAATTATCAGTATACTTTTGTAAAAAAAAAATTGATATAAAAATATTAAAATGAATCAATCATTTTCAGAAAATCCACATAGAAGATACAACCCACTTACAGATAGTTGGGTATTGGTGTCTCCACATCGTGCAAAAAGACCTTGGCAAGGGCAAGTAGAAAAAACGTCTGACGAAAAACGTCCACAACATGACGAAACCTGCTACTTATGCTCTGGAAATGTAAGAGCAAATGGTGAGATAAATCCAGACTATAAAGATGTTTTTGTATTTGACAATGACTTTGCGGCTTTATTAGAAGACACTCCAAAAGAAACATACCAAGAAGGCGAGCTATTCAAGGCTGTAAATGAACAAGGAGTTGGTAGAGTAATTTGTTTTTCACCAAGACACGACCTTACTGTGCCCGAAATGGAAACTGAAAGTATCAGGAAGGTGGTTGACGCTTGGGTAGAAGAATACCAAATGTTAGGCGCTAAAGACTTTGTTAATTACGTACAAATATTTGAAAATAAAGGATTTGTAATGGGTTGCTCAAACCCACACCCCCATGGACAAATATGGGCTTCGTCATTTATTCCAGACGAACCTATGAAAAAACAGATAGCTCAAAAGAACTATTTCGATAAGCACTCTCAAACACTTTTGTTAGATTACGTACAGAAAGAAATTGCGAATAAAGATAGAATAATCTTCGAAAATGAGCATTTTGTTGCATTGGTTCCTTTTTGGGCAGTATGGCCTTTCGAGGCAATGATTGTACCCAAAAGAGCAATGGCACGCATTACAGATATGACTGATGCAGAAAAAGATTGTTTAGCTGACGCTTACAAACGTCTTACTACTAGATATGACAATTTATTTCAAACATCTTTTCCTTATTCTGCAGGAATTCATCAGGCTCCTTCAGATGGCTTGCCTCATGAAGAATGGCATTGGCACTTCGCATTTTATCCGCCTTTATTACGTTCTGCAACTGTTAAAAAATTCATGGTTGGGTACGAAATGCTAGCAAACCCACAAAGAGATATTACAGCCGAAAAAAGTGCTGCTGTACTTAGGGAATTATCTGAAGTGAGATTTGCGTAAAGAATTTTGTTTTTTTGAGAAAAATAGATCGTCCCAAAGGCGATCTATTTTTTTGTTTTAATGAAAATAAAATAAAAATAATTCAAACCATGCAACGAATTATTTTGAAAACTTGTCTTAATAAGTACAAACATCTTTTTACTCTAAAATTTATGAAAAAAATATTTATCGCTTGCTTTAGTTTATGGCTAATAAATTGTGATATACAAACTGATAAGAATTATGAATCAGTTGGTTACAAGCCCATTTATTTACAAGAAAATGAAAGTGCATTTGCTCAAAAATCGCCTCAAAAACTCGTTAATCCGGGTAAGATTTATCTAAAAGACAATTTTCTTATCATAAACGAAAAAGAAAAAGGTATACATCTATTCGATAACACAAATCCTAAAAATCCTATCAATATAGGTTTTCTTGAAATATTAGGCAATATGGATATCGCCATAAAAGGAAGTACTTTATATGCAGATTCGGGAGAGAATTTATTGTGTTTTGATGTTTCAGATTTTAAAAATATCAAGTTGGTAAGTACAGTTTCAAATATGTTTATGGGCTATAGTAAATATCCCAATAGAAGTAATGTACGTTTTGAGTGTGTAGACGAAACCAAAGGGAAAGTGGTAGGTTGGCAAACTACAGACGCTAAAAATCTAAAATGCTATAGAAATCAATAAATCTCACCTAAAACCTTTTATTTTTAGAATGAAAAATATAAAAAATATAATTTACCTTCTCAGCCTTGCAATTAGTTTGTATGGTTGCGATAAAAGCAATGACTTAACCTCTAGTCCCAATAACAACAATGGCATAGCAGGTTCTACAGCTAGGTTTGCTTTGGGAGAGAATCACTTATATACATTAAATAGTAAATCAATGAATGTATATGATTTGACAAAGCCCGACAAACCAAATTTTGTTTCAAACGTATTTTTGGGCGATGGCATTGAAACTATTTTCCCATATAAGGATATGCTTTTTTTTGGAACAAATACTGGCATGTTGATTTATGACAATAAAACACCATCAAAGCCGACCTTTATTTCTACATTCGTTCATGCTTACGCTTGCGATCCAGTAGTGGTGCAGGATCAATACGCCTATGTAACCATAAGGTCAGGAACCGAATGCAGGGGAGGTCGAGAAAATAGATTAGATGTAATAGATATTTCAAGTCCTCAACATCCCAAACAGGTGAGTTCTATACTAATGTCTAACCCACACGGCCTTGGTGTTGATGGCAACCGACTTTTTGTATGCGAAGGAGAATACGGACTCAAGGTTTTTGATATAAGTATTCCTACTAAACCCGTTCAGATAGAAGAACTTCCAAATGCTCAATCTTATGATGTAATACCAAACAAAAATATATTGGTAGTAACGGGCAAATATGGCATTTCTCAATACGATTATAGCTTATCTCAAAAACTAGTTTTACTAAGTAAAATACAAATCCATGAAAAGTAAATTGTTAATAACCATTTTTTTATTGACGCCATTTTTACATTTGGCACAAATAAAAGACAGTACGTTTCGCAATCATTTGATAGTAAAATTTGCTCCACTTACCATGTTTGGGTTGAATTCGGCAGTGCAATTAGGTTTAGAAACTAATTATTCAAAAAACAAAAGTATTTGTCTCGATTATGCTTTTGGAGGAAATAAAACTGGTAAAGATTTTTTTGGTCTAGAAATAGAAGGTTTAGGAAAAGAAACCTCTCAAAGGCTAAAATTAGAGCATAGGTGGTATCTACGTGATAGATATAAAAGATATAATACAAGCTCTCAAAATCCGTTTTTGAATAAAATATTTATTGGTCTAGAGCTAGCATACAAAAATGTAAAATATCAAAAAGAAGTAGATTTAGGTCATGGAAATTATACTATTAGAAATCTAGAAGTACAAGAATTTGATTATGAATACTACGAATTAAAGAAAATTGATTTCGACCTAAATTCGTTAGGTTTTTATGCTAAAATAGGTAGAAACGACTTTTTTGCAAATCAAAAACTTTATTTGGAGTACTTTTTCGGGATTGGTTTTGCATATAAAACTAATACGTTTTCTGCACCAAGTCAAGGTAAAATTATTATGGATGATAATGAACCTTTTGAATTGAATAGTGATTTTTGGGAAGAAGATTTTTTGAATTTTCAAGTACCTAAATCTTATAAGAATTATTTACATCCAGACTTACTGTTATCCTTAAAAATCAATTATTTGATATTCTGATTTAAGGTTTGTTAGAATCTACAATTATCCTGTTTGGGCGGTTTGCAACCTCCCAAGCAGTATAAAATACCAATTTGGCTCTCTCTGATAATAACTGGAAATCTATTCTTTCTACATCATCTGTAGGTTGGTGGTAGTCTGGATGCATACCATCAAAGTAAAAAATAATAGGAATCCCGTTTTTAGCAAAATTATAATGGTCAGACCTGTAATAAAACCGGTTGGGTTCGTTAGCGACATTATAAGAATAATCTAAGTTTAATGGAGTGAATTTAAAAGCTGCACTATCGTTGATAGCATGTAGCTCAGAAGATAATTTGTCTGAGCCGATAATATAAACGTAATGTTTGTTTTTATTGACTTCATCATGTCTTCCTACCATGTCAATGTTCAAATTACAAACTGTTTTTTGCAAAGGAAAAACAGGTTTTGTACTGTAATATTCAGAACCCAATAAGCCTTTTTCCTCCCCAGAAACGGTCATAAATAAGATACTTCTTTTAGGTCTGAAACCTTCTTTCGAAGCTTCAGCAAAAGCATTTGCAATTTCAAGTACAGCTACAGTTCCAGAGCCATCATCATCAGCACCATTATTTATTATTCCATCTTTAATGCCTATATGGTCGTAATGAGCTGTAATGACCAAAACTTCATCTTTATTGTCTGTGCCTTCCAAATAACCTAAAACATTGGTTGAGCTTAGTTTTACTTTACTTTTGTCTTCGCCATAATACACAGCCATTCGCAAGCCTCCGTTTATTTTCACTAAATCGAAAGGCTGAAAATATGACATGCCACTGTCTGTTTTTACGACTGCCTGTAAGCCTATTTTTGAAAAATGATTGGCAATGTATTTTGAAGCCATCACTTGTCCTTCTGTGCCTGTTTCTCTGCCTTTCATAGAGTCAGAAGCAATTATTTCAAGATGTTTTTTTAAACTTTGGGGTGAAATCTTATTGGCAAACTCTACAGAAAAATTCTGCGAAAACCCTTTATTTAGTCCCACAATCATAAAAAAAAAACAGATACTCCAATACTTATTTATCATAACAATTTTAATCTTTAATAAAAAAAACATCGATAAGGTTGTATTTTTACAAAATCAAATCGATGTAATGTTTGAAAATATTATTTCAAACAATCAATATTTGGGTGAAATGTTCAAAAATCGAACCATTAATACTAATATTATCATGCAATTGTCTATTATAGTTGCCGTAGCAAAAAATAATGTTATCGGAAATAACAATCAGTTGATTTGGCATCTTCCAGCCGACCTCAAGATGTTCCGAAATCTCACTACTGGTCACGTTATAATAATGGGTCGAAAAACTTTTGATTCTATTGGTAAGCCTTTGCCCAACAGAACTTCTATAGTAATTTCCAAAGATAAACAATTACTAATAGATGGATGTATTGTCGTAAATTCTTTAACAGAAGCAATTGAAAAAGCCAAAGAAATAGAAAGTACCGAAGCGTTCATAATTGGCGGTGCTCAAATATATGAACAAGCTTTGTTGATTAAAAATAGTATAGACAATGTTTATTTTACAGAAGTACATGAAAACTTTCAAGGGGATACTTTCTTTCCACAATTATCAGAAACAGAATGGCTAGAAACAAAAAGAGAAAGTTTCACTAAAGATGATAAGAATAAGTTTGATTATTCATTTGTAAAATATACCAAAAAGCTTAAATGATACAGATTTCAGAAATTCCTATTGATATCAATGAATGTATAAAGGCAGCACAATCTGAACAGGCCGGTGCAGTAGATGTATTTATTGGTACTGTAAGGCTTCAAAACAAAGGTAAAGAAGTTATTAAGCTTGAGTTTGAAATTTTTGACAGTATGGCAATTGCCAAAATGAACGAATTGGCTCAAAAAGCTCAGCAGCAATGGGCTACCGAAAAAATTGTAATGGTGCATCGAAAAGGAGTACTTGAAATTGGCGATACTGCGGTAGTAATTGCAGTAGCCACCAAACATCGAAAAGCTTCATTTGAAGCCTGCGAATGGCTCATTAATAATCTCAAAAAAGAAGTACCTATTTGGAAAAAAGAAATTTATACTGATGGTGAAGAATGGCTAGAAGCACACGCCTAATTTAGATTTGAAGATAGTTTTTTTTAACAGAAATTTTTTTATTTTGAATGGCGGATTTGAAACTTGAATCCACTAAATTTAAAAATCCTCAAAATGAGCTAATTTGTATCATTTTGAGGATTTTTTGTAACACACTGTTTTATGGAAATATATATAGTGTGTGTTGTAGCCCTAAAAGGAATCGAACCTTTATCTTAGGTACCGGAAACCTACATTCTATCCATTGAACTATAGAGCCTTGTATTGTCTGCGAAATTACGAAAACTTCTCTAACTGCTTTACTAGAACATCAAAATCTTTTGGATATGGGGCTTCCACTGTAATGATTTCGTCGTTCAAAAGTTTAAAGGTGAGCGATCTAGCATGAAGAGCTACTCTTTTTATCAATGGTTGCTCTTCTGTTTCTTTTTTTAGATGAAATTTTTTCTTTATACTCGAAAGAAAAATTGGTTCGCCAGTGTAAGTCGGGTCGCAAACTATCGGAGCTTTTAAACATAAAAGGTGTACTCTTATTTGGTGCATTCTGCCAGTAATGGGCATGCACTCTACCAATGTGTGTTTTTTGTAGACACGAAGGGTGTTGAAAATAGTTTCTGCTTCTTTTCCTTTTTGTCTATCTATCATCACTTGCGTGCCGTCTTTTTTTTGAACTATTGGTAAATAAACAGAAATCATATCAAAATTGTGATTGCCTGTTACTACAGCGTGGTATCTTTTGGTTACTTCACGGTGTTCAAACTGCATAGATAGATGGCGATATGCTTCAGGATTTTTGGCAATTGCCAATATTCCTGATGTTTCTTTGTCAAGCCTGTGTGCGAGTTGTGCGTCCGAATGATAAGCTTTTGCAAGTTTTAAAATACTTATACTTATATCATTTTGACGTTCGTCAAGTGAAGAAACATGTGGAGGTTTGTTGATGACGATGTAATCTTCGTTTTCAAAAATAATATACGCTTCAAAATCTACTTTCATTTAATTTTTATATTTAGCAATAATCGTTTTAATCGGGTAATGATATTTTTCCCATTAAAACGTCAGGTGTATGTCCGTTTTGAAGTTGCAATTTACAAAATCCTCCCGAAAGTGTCTCATTTGCCAATACCGCAAATAGTACAGCTTCTTTGGCATCAGCGTTTAAGCCTAGCTCTTGTGTGGTGCTTACTTTTATTTTTGGTAAAAGTTTTCTCAATAAATCTACCATTAATGGATTATGCACTCCTCCACCTGAAAGATAAATGCTTGTGTTTGAGGTATTGGAAGCTAAACATTCATTGATTGCCTTTGCTATAGATTTGGCTGAAAAGTGCGTCAAAGTACAGATTAAATCAGGAATAGAAATAGAAGTTGTGTTTGATGTTTTTTGATATTTTTCAATAAATTCAGCATTGAAATATTCTGGTCCTGTAGATTTAGGATAATTTTTTTTAAAAAAATCATCATCGAGCATAGCGTTCAAAAGTGCCTCACTGCATTTGCCCGAAAGTGCAATAGCAGCGTCTTTGTCAAAAGAAAGTTCTGGATAGTTTTTTCTTACAATGCTATCTATCAAAGTGTTTCCTGTGCCAGTGTCTGTTACTTTTACTTTGCTGATGTCATTGTTTGAAGGTAGATAAGTGAAATTAGCAATGCCTCCAATGTTTAGTAAAATTCTATCTTCATTTTTGTCAGAAAATAAAAAATAGTCACCATATACCGCCAAAGGAGCTCCTTCGCCACCACCTGCAATGTTTTTTTGTCGAAAATCAGACAAAGTTATTAGCCCTGTTGCCACAGCCAAATGATCTCCATCTCCGATTTGAAGTGTAGCATTGGGGTAAATATTATTTGGCTCTAGTTTTTGTGGGGCGTGCATCACTGTTTGTCCGTGTGACGCTACAATGTCTACTTTTTCGATAGTATAATCCCACTTTTTAAGAGTTTGTTTTATAAAATCAGCATGTTGAAGGGCTATCCATTCGTTGAGTTGTGCCAACAATTTTAAGTCTACAGTTGTTTGAGCAAAAACTTTACGAATCGGTGTTTTAAAGTCATTGCCGTATGGAACTGTTTCAAAATGAATGATTTTCGCTGAGGTATTTGTACCGTTACCAGATATTTCGCATAAAGCTATATCAAGTCCATCTAAAGATGTTCCAGACATCAATCCTATGATTATTTTTGTTGGTTTTTGAGCAATATGGTAAAGTTTTTCTATGCTTGGGTTCATGCTTATGCTTTATTTATTGCCTCCTTTAATGTCGATATTTTCTCCGTCTGAACTGATTCCTGTTATTTTTACTTCCGTTCGGCGATTGGCTTGGTGTTCGGTTTCAGTGCATTTTACACCGTCTTTACAACGATTTATCAGTACTGTTTCTCCATAACCCTTTGCAGTTATTTTGTCAGAAGGAATACCTTTGGAAATAATATATGCAACGGCAGATTCTGCTCTTTTTTGTGATAAATCATTGTTATATGCATCGCTGGCACGACAGTCGGTGTGCGAACCTAGTTCTACGGTAATGTCGGGATTGTCTTTAAGAATGACTACCAGTTTGTCCAATTCAACGGCGGCTTCTGGTCTAATAAACCATTTGTTGAGGTCATAATAGATGTTTTCTATTTTAAAGACTGTATTGATGGCTATTTTTTTTAAAGCAAGACCACCGTCTATCAAGTCAGTGCCATCTGGCTGAGAAGTAACGTTATTGATGACAATACCTGCTACACAAAATATTTTTTGAGGGTCTTTTTTATAACAAGAAGCGTCAAAATTGGCTCTTTTAGTGAGGTATGATTTACGTTTTCCTATGATGTCATAGTCATAGCCTTTGTCGAGCATGAAAGTCACGTAGCCATCTTCCACCAAGGCAGAATCTACAGATTTTTTTAAAGTTAAGTTATATAAATAGACTTTAGTTTTGTCTAGATTTTTACTTGATTCGTTATCGAAAATCCTTATTTTTAATTGATATTTTTTTGAATCTTCTTGTGAAAAAGCAGTGAAATTGACCAATAAAAGAAAAAATAAAATTGGAATAATATATGATTTCATAGAAAATGTTGAATTATAAAAAATGAAAATGAATTGATTTGGATCAATCATCGCAAATAGCTTGTCTAGTTTTGATGCAAATTTTTATTTAATAATCAAATTACTAAACTTTAATTCAAAAAATACCCTTGTAAGTTATTTTTTTATAAAACAACTGTTTCTTTAAAACCTGGCTAAACGTTTTTTTGATTATTTTTGCACTATTAAATATTACCATAATTTTATTTCAGATTTACGGCATGCAACACGACATCATTATTATTGGAGGCGGAATAGTAGGTTTATCTACAGCTTTGAAGTTAAAAGAAAAAAATCCATATCTAAAAATATTGCTTATCGAAAAAGAAAATGATGTTGCAAAGCACCAAACAGGTAACAATTCTGGCGTGATTCACTCTGGACTTTATTATAAACCAGGCTCACTTAAAGCTTTAAACTGTATAAAAGGATATCACCAAATGATAGATTTTTGCAACGAGCAAAGCATTCCTTATGAAATTACAGGTAAAGTAGTAGTAGCCACCAATGACGAACAAAAACCATTACTTGAAAATTTATTCGTAAGAGGGCAACAAAACGGTTTAGAAGGTTTAAAGAAAATAAGCTCCGACGAAGTAAAAAGCTACGAACCTTATGTGAAATGCGTAGAAGGTATGTGGGTGCCACAAACAGGAATCGTTGATTATAAAGTAGTTGCTCAAAAAATTGCCAACAAAGCACAGCAACTGGGCGTAGAGATTCATTTCAACGAAACTGTAAATAGCGTTACCAAAGGCAACTCTATTTGTATTGTAAAAACCAACAAAAACACCTATGAGACTAAATTGATGGTGAATTGTGCAGGTTTGTATTCAGACAAAATAGCTCAAATGACAGCCGATAAACCCATAGATGTAAGAATAATTCCATTCCGTGGTGAGTATTATAAAATCAAGCCAGAAAAACATTATTTGGTAAAAAACCTTATCTATCCAGTGCCCGATCCTAATTTTCCATTTTTGGGCGTACACTTTACAAGGATGATGAAAGGAGGGATAGAGGCAGGACCTAATGCCGTGTTAGCATTTAGTAAAGAAGGATACAAAAAATCATCAATTGATTTGAAAGAATTGTACGAAACGCTCAGTTGGGGTGGTTTTCAGAAAGTTGCCATGAAATATTGGGAAACAGGTTTGGGTGAAATGTATCGTAGTTTTTCTAAAAAAGCATTCACCAAAGCATTACAAGAATTGATACCAGACATTCAAGAAGATGACCTTATAGAAGGCGGAGCAGGAGTGAGAGCTCAAGCTTGTGACAGAACAGGTGGTTTGTTAGATGATTTTTCTATAATAGAAGACAACAAGGTGATAAATATTTTGAACGCTCCTTCTCCCGCCGCCACATCGTCATTGGCTATTGGAGAAACAGTAGCAGAGATGGCTTTGAAGAGATTTTAAAAATTTTGTTGCTAATAGTATAATTGGAGTAGTTAAATTTATCTTTGGGTGGATTTGCTACTCTTTTTTTTTGCTTAATACTTAGTGTTGTTGGGCATAAATGAATTGTCTGTTTTGGGGTTTGCTTGTTTTTAGGGCAAAAAAAAACACATTTAAATGCGAAAGCTATAAATGTGTTTTTTGTAATCTTAAAAGTAGTCCGTACGGGAATCGAACCCGTGTTTCATCCGTGAAAGGGACGTGTCCTAACCCCTAGACGAACGGACCATTGGAGTTAAATCAAATATGAATAGTAATTCAAAATGATTTGGTCAAAAAAAAAA
>JAGNSI010000002.1 GCA_017988135.1 Pseudarcicella sp. | reverse complement strand
TGCAAAAAATAAAAAGCAACCGTATAATTTCGTCCCAAAAACAAACTTTAGACGAGCTAAACGCAACCAAAGACAAATTATTTTCGATAGTTAGCCACGACTTACGCTCATCTGTAAACGCCCGCAGAATCAGTAATACAAAGCTTGCTGATAATTTATTGAACAAAAAATATGAATTATTAGACCATCAGCTTCAAAACAATTCAGCTATTGCCAATGGCACTTATAGCCTGCTAGACAACCTGCTAAACTGGGCAATGTTACAAACAAAACAATTGTATTTCCAAATAGAATCTATACATTTATATTCTGTAATACAGCAAGTTGCGTTTAATTTTGAGCCATTAATGCTCAATAAAAATATTCATTTTGAAAGCGATATTCCTAAAAGTATTTTTGTTATGGCAGATACAGAATCGCTAAAAATTGTACTTAGAAATGTGTTAGATAATGCACTAAAATTTTCTAAAGAAAACGGTTTTATTAAAATTTACACTTCAAATACTCCCAACAATATCACCCTTACCATTGAAGATTCTGGAGCAGGAATGAGCAAAGAAATCGCACAAGAACTAATGAAAGATACAGTGGTTTTGGCAAAGAAAAACAGCACTGAACAGATAGGTTCTGGACTGGGCTTACAACTTTGTAAATCGATGATTAAAAAAAATAATGGTAGCTTTGCCATTGAAAGCATTGAGCAAAAAGGCACAAAAATATTGATTACATTGCCCAAACAATAACACAACAATGGAAAATATAAACGTACTTATCATAGAAGATACCCCCGAAGAAAGCAAAGCCCTTATAAAGGTTTTGACCGAAAACAATTTTACGATTGTTGGCGTGGCTACTAAATATGCAGATGCGTTGGCGATGTATTATGCCCATAAAATAGACATAGTAATCATAGATATATTCTTGAATGGACAACCGGAGGGTATCAATTTTGCTGAAACGATAAACATTGTTCCAGAAAACACCAAGCCTTTTGTGTTTTTGACCAGCTCGCAAGACAGGCAAATTTTTGAACGTGCAAAACTAACTCGACCTTTCAGTTTTTTAATGAAACCATTTAATACTTTAGAAATACTCTATGCCATAGAAATGGCAATCGAAAAGTATTATGACCAAAAAAATGTTTTTTTGAGCGAAGAAGAAGACACCGTAATCAGCAACGAATATTTATTTATCAAAAAGAAAAATTCCCTAAAAAAAGTCTGGATACAAGACATTATTTATATTGAAGTCGAAGAAAGATATTGCAACATTATCACCGAAAGCGAAAAGTTTGTAAGTATGATTTCACTCACTAAAATCAGCGAATTGTTAGACAAAAACAAGTTTGTACGCACGCACAGAAACTATATCGCCAATATCGACAAAATAGAAGAGATTGTTTTACAAGACAACCTCATTATTCTCAAAGGCAAACACCACATTACCCTCAGCGACAAATACCGTGAATTTATCAAGAAAATAAATATTTTGAGCTAATTGTTTTCAATAGCTACCTAATTTCACTTTGAGTATTTTAATTTAAATTTATCCATTAAAAAACCTAGATCAAATTAATTTTTCTCTAAACTCAAGCTTACCAGTTTTAGTAAAAAGAATTTATTTAGAAAATATTGCAACGAAAATGCAATTATATTTTCAATGTACTGCTCCCCCAAAAAAGCTAAAATTCCTTTACTTGATTCCATTAATAAAAATGACCTCAAAATAATAGTTAATCTTTAAGATTGCACAACCACTATTATGGTCATGACTTTACTTTTCTATTAAAAATATGTAATGAAAAAGTATAATTTTCAAAATGAATGTAAAAAAAATACTATTTAAAATGACAATTATTAAATTTGGATTACATTTGTATTCATAAATTCCAACTAAAAATAAATAAATTCATGTTTATAATAAAAAAATCAATAATCCTAATTGGCCTACTTTCAATTGTCAACCAGATTAAATCTCAAGTAACCAATTACAATTGGTCAGAAAATACTATCCCAAAGTCAAATTTTTACGAAGTATCAGTTAAAAATGGATCTCAAACCGAAACCATCTTCACGCATTTATCCAAACCCAATGGCAAAGTGAATCCCCATGATCCGGCAGAAGGAGCTGGTGTTCAAACACAGTGGATAGATAGAACGATGAGCTATGCAATTTTTGCACATAAAGGGGCAACTGAAATAACTGTAAAAAAACTTTACGGAAGTCCAGCAACTAGAGTAGATATATCTCCTAAAGCTTTCGGGATAAACCCATTTTTCTTTGATGGTACAACGGTTAAATTTATTTTAAAAGACAATGTTGTGCCAGGTTATATTTCTGTGAATTTTATTTGTCCAGAAAATTTAGATCCCGACGGCACAACTACTGGCAAAGACATCAAACATGGCATGATGATATTTGCTGACAAACCTGAAGTAAATGTGCCTTCTCCAACAGATCCCAATGTTTTGGTATACTCTGAAGAAACTACTTATGAGCAAATGCAAGCAGCAAATACAGTTTATTTTCCAGCAGGCGACTGGAATTTACTATCAAAAATAACCGACCAACATGGCAACAGAGGCAGGTACCATATTGCAAAAAATAATCAAACATTTTATTTAGCTGGCGGAGCATTTCTAAGAGGATCTATAGATGCTGATGGAATGGACGGTTTTAAGTTTATTGGCAGAGGAATCATCACAGGTTTAGACTATGGATGGCATGAAATGAGAGAACCTAAAGCTCCTACTGGAGAATTAGGCACTACTGCTTGGTTGAATTTTACAGCTTCTGACAATTCTGTTTTTAATGGTATTTCGGCAATATATGCTACAGATCATACTATGCCTTCGGGTAGTAATAATGTAATTAAAAATGTAAAAATCATTGGCTTTGCCTATAACAACGATGGTATAAGACCGTCAAATGGCTCTGTTGCTGAAGAAGTATTTATAAAAACCAACGACGATCACGACTATGCCAGAGATAGACACATAGTAAAAAACTCGGTTTTTTGGCCCTCAAAAAATGGAGCAACTGGTCAATTAGGTTGGAACAACCTTGGTGCAGGCAAAGCCACTTATGAAAATTGGTATGTAATCAACGCTGAATGGGCATCTTACAGTCGAAACAGAGGCATAATCGGCTGTAGGCTTACACAGGGATCTGCTCTTGGAAATGACACACTAAGAAATATTTATGGCGAAGACAATACCAGTTTGCTCGCCAATATGGTAATTACTTACGACCCTGCAAGGGTATTTGATACTTCAAAGCCAGGCGAAGTAAAAGACTTTCTTTTTAAAAATATTATCTTCGAAAACACATTCAAAGCAAACAATGGTAGTATTATAAAACAACCTATAAAAGGCTTTGTGCATACTGTTGGTGGCGTAAACTACAAAGCAACTATAAACAATATTCGTTTTACCAATCTTATTATTGGCAATGTGTTGGTTACTCAAGCCAATCATGCTACATATTTCGACATAGATCCCAATACCACTTCCAATATTATTTTCGACACCGAAGGTACTTTGCATAATGTAGTGGCAACAGCAGGAGCTAATGGTAAAATGTCACCTTCGGGTACCTTATTGACACCTGAAGGTATGACTAGGGTGGTGAATATTATTCCAAATGCAGGTTATAAAATAGAAAGTGTAACAGTAGACGGTGTAAATGTAGGTCGCCAACAACATGTTTCTTTCAAAAATGTTACAGAGCCGCACAAAGTGAGTGCAACTTTTGTAGCAAGCCCCAATGACTATTATAACTTAGGTGCACCACTACCATTGAAACTGTTGTCATTTTCTGCTAAAATAGCAAGCCAAAATAAAGTAAGTTTGAACTGGCAATTTGATAATGCAAATGACATGAGCGAGACCATTCTTGAAAAAAGCAGAGACGGTTCAAACTTTGAAGCTATTTACAGAACCAAAGAAAAAAACACCAAATTTGCTTTTGAAGATTCTAAAATGCTTCAAGGTGATAGCTATTATCGCTTAAAAATTACTGAAAACGATAATAAATTTTATTACAGTAAAATAATAAACGTTTTCCTGGAAAATAACATCTTGAAAATAGAGCCTAGTTCTGATGAAAAAGCGATCACGGTGTTTCCTAATCCAGCTCATTCTTATGTAAACATAAAAAGCGAAAAAGGAATAAATAAAGTCGGATTATTTGATTTGATGGGTAAAAAAATAAGTAATATTTATTCTAAAAACAACCATACTTATATGCTTCCATCTTTGAAATCGGGTGTTTACTTACTAAAAATCCAAACCAAAAAAGGAGGCACATACTCAGAAAAACTAACTATCAATTGATAGTTGGTTTTTGAATTCAATACAAAAAATACATTGGCAATATCGTTAGCTATTGCCAATGTATTACAATATTTACAAAAAATTATAAAGAATAAGTTATTCCTTCAATATTCAAATTTATCAAAAACAGTACTTCTAAAGTGATTGGTAGATAAAATAAAAAAGTCTGCAATTATTAAATTTCAAACAATTGTATTTGACTCAGAAGCTTTTTGAATAATTCTCAAAATGTCTTTTGAGTGTTTGTATTTAAAAATGAAAGTTCTCAATAGCATATCAAAAATCATATTTATCCCTTTAACTTTTATCTCATAAGAAATTGACATTTTGTTTGAGTTGTTATCTACGCTTATTTGCCAAATACCAAAACCTACTAAAGGTCCTTTTATATAGTCACAAATAATTTCTTTTGAAGATGCATCATATCGTTGTTTCCAAAAAATTTCAATAAATGGAATTGGCGTGAATTTCAAAATACGATTATCAAAGTCTATCACAGTAACCGGCAAATGCCACCAATCACTATAATCTTCAATTTTAAATATTCTTTCAAAAATAAATTCTCCTGATTTAGATTCTAAATCTACAGATACTAAAATTGTCACATACTCTGAGCATCCCATAAAATTGTTAAAATTTAGCATTTTATCTTTTACAATAAAAAAAACACTCTATCAATCATTGTTTTCATTTAGAAAGTTTACGTTAGTAGCTAATTTTGAAGATTCACAAAATAACATATAGCAATTATTAAATATGCGATATTTATACCCTGATTAGTCTTTATAATATTCTCTTTAATCCTAAAACCCATGATTCATCCCCTTGCAATTTTCATTATTAACAATAAAAATTTACATACAAAGTACTAAAAAACAATTCTTTACGTTTACTACTTACGAGCAAAATGAGTTTTAAATTTTTAAAACAATTTGATCGTATATAAATATTAAAATTAGAAATTAGTGGTTAGATTTCATTAAAATGTTGTTTTCACTGAAAACAACATTTTTTTATTAAGTAATTCGATTAATTTTACACTAATTTTATTGTAGTTTTTTTCCCATAGCCAACAAAGCTTATCGTTTTTTATACGTATTATTACAAATATAAAAAGCATCAACCTTGTATTTTCGATTCGATATGAACATAGTAGTTTCTGTTATAAAATTTATTTTAGGTACTTTCACTTTTATACCAAAGTTGATTTATAAAATTATAGTATTTATTTTAAAGAAAACAGCTCCTTTTATTCTCGGAAAAACAAAATACAATGCAATAGCCAGCAGTATTGCTGAAAAACAAAAGAATTTCGATGAAAAAGTAAATAGTATAGTTGATAAAAACTCCCCAAAATATTCTCAAATAAGGTTTTTATGGAATTGCTTTACTTCTATTATAATTGGAGCAATTTTTTATGTTTTTACTATTCAGAACAACTTTTTATGGCTTACTGGCGAAATGCCGTCTGTAGATGAACTGCAAAATCCAAAGCTCTCACAATCGTCTGAAATATACTCTCAAGACGGTGTATTGTTAGGTAAATATTTCCTTGAAAATCGTACACCCGTAAAAGATTACCAAGATTTATCGCCAAATATTGTAGCCGCTTTAGTCGCCACAGAAGATTCAAGATTTTACCAGCATGCAGGTATCGATTTCAAAAGTTTGGCAGGCGTAGCAATAGGTTTGCTTAAAGGAGGCGAACGTGGTGGCGGAAGTACCATAACCCAACAATTAGCTAAAAATTTATATAAAATAAGAACCAAAGAAGGCATACAGAAAAAAGGATTATTAGGCTATATACCTGGGCTCAGCAAATTTATTATTAAAACGAAAGAATGGATAACGGCTATTAAGCTAGAAAAATATTATTCTAAAGACGAAATCATCCTCTGGTATCTCAACACAGTAGACTATGGCAACAATACATTTGGGCTAAAAGTAGCCGCCAAAAGCTATTTCAACACCACACCAGATAAATTGTCAGTGCAAGAAGCTGCTGTACTAGTGGGCATTCAAAAAGCCACTTCAACCTACAATCCACGTAAAAATTACGACAAATCTTTTGAAAGACGCAATACTGTACTCAGGCAAATGGTAAAATACAAATACCTAAAGCAAGCTGAGTACGATTCTATATCTACATTGCCAATTGCACTTAAAATTAATGACGAATCACCGTATGACGGTAATGGCAATTATTTCAAAACCGCTCTTTCAAAATACATAAAAGACTGGGCAGAACAAAACAATATAGAACTAGACCTATACAGAGATGGTCTTAAAATAATTACATCTATAGACTCACGCATGCAGATAAATGCAGAATCGGCAATCAGCGAAGGTATGCAATCGTTACAAAGAGCTTTCGATAACCACTGGAAAGGTCGCAACCCTTGGATAGATGAGCATGGCGTAGAAATACCTAATTTTATAGATACAGTTGCCAAAAGAACCGACTATTTTAAGGGTTTGATAAAAAAATACAAAAATAATCCAGACTCTGCTTGGTACATTTTCAAAAACAAGAAAAAGAAAATGTGGGTATATTCAAGAGACTTAAGTGGCGAAGTAAAAATGGAAATGAGCTCATACGACTCTTTACTTTATTACAAAAAACTACTACAAGCTGGCTTGATGTCGATGGATCCGTTTACAGGAGAAATAAAAGCTTGGGTAGGTGGATTAAATTTCAAGTACTTCAAATATGATCACGTAAGACAAGGTAAACGTCAGCCAGGTTCTACCTTTAAGCCTTTTGTATATACCACTGCAATAGATGGACCTAGAAACATGAGTCCTTGCGACGAAAGACGTGACGAACCCTTTGAACTAAAATACAGAGAAAACAAAGAAGACAAAATATGGCGACCTACCAATGCCGACGGCAGATTTAGCTATCGCACATATAATCTTAGGCAAGCAATGGCAAAATCTGTCAATTCTATCGCTGCAAAATTGACCAACGAAGTAACTCCAGACAGTGTTGTATACTATGCTAAACTAATGGGAATAAAAAGCCCGTTGGCTCCAGTAGCTTCGATAGGCTTAGGCTCAAATGAAGTATCTTTATATGAAATGGTAGCAGCATATGGTGTATTCTTAAATAGTGGTATCCATACAGAACCAATATTAGTGACAGAAATAAAAGATAGAAACAATAAAGTACTTTATACATTTACACCTAAAAGACGAGAAGCCATAAAACCAGAGTCAGCCCAATTGATGCGATGGATGCTACAAGGCGGCATGGAAGAACAAGGCGGCACATCGCAAAACTTATGGTCTTTCCCAGAGCTATTTGCAGACGGAAAACCTTCGAAATTTGCTGGAAAAACTGGAACTACGTCTAACCATTCAGATGGTTGGTACATGGGTCTTACACATAACTTAGTAACAGGTGTATGGGTAGGTGGCGACGACAGGTGTATTCACTTCAGAAGTGGTGCTTACGGAGAAGGCTCTAAAACTGCCTTACCACTTTTTGCACGATATATGGTTAAAAACATTCAGAATCCGATGCTTTCGCAATATCATCCTAAAACTTTTGAGCCATTAGACAAAAATACTATAGGCAAAGACTATATAAATTGTATTAGAAATGCCGGTGGTAATAATTCAGGAAACAGACCATACAAGTCAGCTTCTAATCTGAACATAGACTCCGTACTCAGAGCAGAAGACGAAATGAAAACCACAACTCCAACAGCCGATACCAACAGATAAAGATGACTAAGTTAGAAATATCAGAACGTTTCAAAGAATTACAAAACAATATCTGTAATGCTTTAGAAAAAACAGACACCTTAGAAACTTTCAGTACTGACATTTGGGAGCGCTCAGAAGGCGGTGGTGGTATTTCAAAGGTGATTCAAAAAGGCAAAATCATCGAAAAAGGTGGCGTAATGTATTCTGCCGTTTGGGGAGATTTACACCCCAAGCTACTAGACTCTATGGGTTTAAATGAGCAATTAAAATTTTATGCAACTGGAGTTTCTATAGTTATACATCCCAAAAATCCTCATGTACCCATCATACACATGAATGTAAGGTACTTCGAAATGGACAATGGTATATTTTGGTTTGGAGGTGGCATAGACCTTACACCGCATTATGTGGTAGAACAAGATGCAGTTTTTTTTCATAATACATTGAAAAATGTTTGTGACGCACACGATAAAACGTATTACGATACTTTTAAAAAATGGGCCGACGACTATTTCTACAACCAACATCGTCACGAAACCAGAGGTATAGGAGGTATATTTTTTGACTATCTCAAGCCAGACTCAAACCATACTAAAGAACAGCTTTTTGACTTTGTGTACGACGTAGGCAATACTTTTGCCAAAATATACACTCATTTTATGACTCAAAACAACGCTTTACCATACACAGAAAACGAAAAACAGTTTCAATTGATGCGTAGAGGTAGATATGTAGAATTTAATTTGGTGTATGACAGAGGTACAAAATTTGGGTTAGAAACAAACGGAAGAACAGAGTCTATTTTAATGAGTATGCCTCCATTGGCAAACTGGACGTATGACTACAAAGCACAAAAAAATTCCCCTGAAGAGTATACTTTAAGCAAGCTCGTCAAGGGAATAAACTGGATATAAATCTTATATTAAACTGCTTTCCAAACCGTTCTAGAATTTTTACCAGCCATTAATACTATCTTAGTAGGACTTGGCAAAAGCATCAAACGTGCATTGGCAGCAGGATCTTCGTCTAGCTCTACAACTACTCCTTCTTTTTTCTCGGCCTCTACAGACCCATCTTCTTTGATGATATATTTTTTAGGAATATATGCAGTAGGCAACAGTACATCAGACTCAGAGCAATATTCTCTGTGAACTTCCATCAAAGCTTTTTCTAAAAAGTCTCCATACATATCATTGAAGTCATCCTCCAAATCATGTAATTCCTCTTCTACGTCGTCGTAATTCTTGTTATCGTAAGTCATTTGACTAAGTTCTACTCTTTTTTCAAAAACACCTAAAAGGGCGTCATCTAGTTTTTGTAAATCCATTCTTGTATTAAAATTAGCTTTGTTTTAGTAAAAGCAAAATTAAAAGATAAATCAATAAAAAGTCGTTTTCACCTAAAATATTATCACAAATTTTCTGATAAATCTAGTTCCTGAGAACGCTCGGTTTCTTGTAAGTCTTTTTTTAAAAATTCCAAAAATTCTTTTAAATTATGTAATTTTTTCAACACTACTGCATTCTCATTTTTCTTATTATTCTTGCGTTTAATGGCCTGATTGGCTCCTTCTAAGGTGTATTTTTCAACTTCCAATAATTTTTTTATCAATCCTACATGCAAAACCTCTTCTTTATTATACTTCCTATCTCCTGCCCTATCTCTATCTGGTTTCAGCGACGGAAAATTTTCTTCCCAAAAACGCAATTTAGATATATTAATACCATACAAATCAGCCACTTCGCTGATAGTATAATAATTTTTCTTTAATTCCATTAATCTATATAAAAATATATTTTACCAATACTATACCGAATATAAAGCTAAAATGATGAATAATCAGAAATAAAAATGAGTAAATTTGTACAAAAATCAATAGCTATAAACTTTTGTAGAACATTTTTTAATCAAAAAATTAAGAATATTTACAAAATCCTAAAAACAAGATTAGCAGAATATTAAACTCAAAAAAGTTTAAAAGCTATTACAATAAATTTAAATTTCACAATGACTTCCAAACAAATTCGTCAAAATTTCCTAGATTTTTTTGCTTCTAAAAACCACCTTATAGTGCCTTCTGCACCAATCGTTGCCAAAAACGACCCTACATTGATGTTTAATAACTCTGGGATGGCTCAATTTAAAGACTTTTTTTTAGGAAATGGAACACCGCCTTCCAAACGAATAGCCGACACCCAAAAATGTTTAAGAGTATCTGGTAAACACAACGACCTAGAAGATGTAGGTTTTGACACTTACCACCATACCATGTTTGAGATGCTTGGTAATTGGTCTTTTGGCGATTATTTCAAAAAAGAAGCGTTAGAATGGTCTTGGGAACTACTTACAGAAGTTTTCAAGCTTCCCAAAGACAGAATATATGTATCGGTATTTGAAGGAAATGAAAAAGATGGCGTTCCTTTTGACCAAGAAGCATGGGATATCTGGAAAACCATGATTTCTGAAGACCGTATCATTTTAGGTAACAAAAAAGACAATTTTTGGGAAATGGGCGAAACTGGCCCTTGTGGTCCTTGCTCTGAAATACACGTAGATTTAAGAGATGAAGAGGAAGTAAAATTGGTTTCTGGAAAATCTTTGGTAAACCAAGACCATCCACAAGTGGTAGAAATTTGGAACAATGTATTCATGCAATTTGAACGCAAAGCAGACGGAAGCCTGATAAGCTTGCCAGCCAAACACGTAGATACAGGAATGGGCTTCGAAAGATTGTGTATGGCAATTCAAGGAAAAAAATCTAACTACGATACCGATGTTTTTCAAGGCTCTATACAATTTATCAGTGAAAAATGTGGCAAAAAATACGGCGAAGAAAAATGGACAGATGTTTCTCTAAGAGTAATAGCAGACCACATCAGAGCCATTGCATTTGCCATTGCCGACGGACAATTACCTTCAAACAATAAAGCAGGCTATGTAATAAGGAGAATATTGAGACGTGCGGTAAGATACGGCTACACCTACTTAGGCTTCAGAGAACCGTTTTTGAATCAGCTAATACCATTATTGGCAGCACAGTTCGACAATGTATTTCCTGAGCTCATCGCACAACAAGATTTTGTACAAAAAGTAATTTTAGAAGAAGAAATCTCTTTTCTAAGAACACTCGAAACAGGACTTTCAAGGCTAGATATAATCATTGCAGAAACAAAGAAAAACAATGCTAGCATTATTGAAGGCGAAAAAGTGTTTGAACTAAACGATACATTCGGATTTCCATCTGACCTTACTGCCCTTATTGCCAGAGAAAATGGTTTAGAAATAGACGAAGAAGGCTTCAAAGCAGCATTATCTATACAAAAAAATAGATCTAAAAAAGATGCTGTTACCTCAGCAGAAGATTGGTTAGTATACGACGAAGATTTTGAAAACGTAGCTTTTGTGGGTTATGAAGAAACAGAAACTACCGCTCAGATCGTCAAATATCAAAAAATACAAAACAAACAAGGCACTCAATACAAAGTAGTGCTAGACAAAACACCTTTTTATGCCGAATCTGGCGGGCAAGTTGGCGACACAGGAACACTAGTATGGACAGACGGCGACAATGAAATAATATTTGAAGTAAAAGACACCAAAAAAGAAAACGACCTGTCGGTGCATATAATAGCCGACAAAAACTTCGAAAAAATATTTCATAACAGCCAAAGCAATGTAAGTGTATTTGCCAAAATAAATACTCAAAAAAGAGCTTTAACCAACTGCAATCATTCCTCTACTCATCTATTGCAAGCTGCCTTGAAACAAGTATTGGGGCAACACGTAAACCAAAAAGGCTCGTTGGTAAACGACAGTCTTTTAAGGTTCGATTTCTCTCATTTTCAGAAACTTAGCAATGAAGAAATTACTACTATAGAAAACATTGTAAATCAAAAAATAGTAGACAACATACTCCTTCAAGAAGAAAGAAATGTACCCATTGCACAAGCTCAAGAAAGAGGAGCAATGGCACTTTTCGGAGAAAAATATGGCGATTTTGTAAGAATAATCACATTCGACAAAAACTTTTCTGTAGAGCTTTGTGGAGGTACACACGTAAAGTCTACAGGAAATATTGGCTTATTCAAAATCATCAGTGAAACATCTGTTGCCACAGGCGTACGTAGAATAGAAGCACTTACCAACCAAAATGCACGTGACTATTTCAATACTCAAGTGCAGCTTTTGAATGAAATAAAAGACTTGCTCAAGCAACCCGCCGATTTATCAAAATCAGTGAGTTTGTTGATAGAAGAAAAGAACTCACTTTCGAAAAAAATAGACATATACCAACAAGAGAAAATACAAGAAACAAAAGAAAAGTTATACGCTAAAATTGTATCAGTAGGCGATATCAATATGATAGCCGAAGTAATAGAAGTGCCAACTGCCGATGCATTGAAGCAAATAGCATTTGAATTAAAATCAAAAATTGGTGATTTATACTGTTTGTTAGGAGCTATAGTAGACGAAAAACCACAAATAGCAGTAATGATAGCGGACAATTTAATCGAAAAAAACCAGTTGAATGCCAGCAAAATAATCCGAGAAATGGCAAAAGAAATAAAAGGCGGAGGCGGTGGTCAGCCATTTTTTGCTACTGCTGGAGGCTCAGACATTACTGGGCTAGCCAAAGCAATTACAATAGGTAAAACAATGATTTAATCAAAAAGACCGCCAGAAACATTTGGCGGTCTTTTTTTTGTTAAAAAAAACAAATGACTCACCCTGAAAAACAATTTCATTTACAATAAAAACCTTTGTTTTAAATATTCAATGAATAAATGGAACAGCTAGTTATTTATTAAGGGAATCCAACATTATGTTTACAAAAACGAAAGCACAATCATCGTTAAATGTGAAAATATATGTGCTATCATTGCAGATTCTAAGCCTTTTTTCCAGTAAAGCCAGCCAAATAAAACTCCTGCCATTGCATTGCCGATAATTATATAACTAAGCAGATAGGCATTCGGCTGAGAAATAACAGAATATACAACTGGCAAATGACCTATGCCAAACAAAACCGCCGAAAATACAATAGCTATCCAATATGCCACATTGTTGAGTTTTTTAGATATTTTAAAAATCACCCAAACCAATAATGTCATGAAGCCAAATCTTAATAAAAGCTCTTCGGTAATTCCACCATAACCTAGTTTGGCTATCAATGTAAGTTCTATTTTGTTTTCTAACAATTTAAATTCTTTTGCCAAAACAGATTGAAATGCCAATGAAATAATAGCTGTAACAACACCTGAAAGAATCCCTATAAAAATCCCAAATTTTATTTGTTTCAAAAACGAAATGCCTTTTTCAGGGTAGCCAAGAATAGAAGATAGTGTAGGGACGCTTAAATTTACTTTTTCATAAAGTGCCGTTCCCACTGCAACTGCAAAACACAACAGTAATATAGGATTTATCAATGACAAATATTTTAAAGTATCTTTTGAAAATTGCCTAAGAACTTCTTGAGGGATTTTGTCTGTTGGGAAATCTACTGTGAGCAAAGACGCTACTCCTAAGCTACCTATAAAGAACAAGGCAAAACCTAATTTTATTTTTTTAGACATGATTTTTATTTTTATACGTTCGAGCTACTCATTTTTACTCTTTCAAGCTCATCTTGTAGCAGGGTTATCGAAATTTTTAAGGCTTGAATGTTTTTTTCAATAAGCAATATTGAGGATTTTTTTTGGAATAACAATAATTTATTAGGGTCTATGTAGTTAATTGTGTTTTAATTTTTATAAAATAAGAGCATTTGTCAAAGATTTATAGCTGCACTTTTTTCAAATAACTATATACCTTTAGACAATTCACATATAGCTTGTTATGGAAAATTGAAATTTTAAATAAGTAAATATCCGTTGTTTTTGAAAATTTAATTTGTTTGTTACCTACATTAATGATAGTTTTGAACTCTCAAAAAACAATTTTAATTCCTAATTTAAACATATAAATATCTTTTTTTACTATTAATTCTGTTTCCCATTTTTACAAATGAATTTTAAACGTTTAATTATTCTTCTTTTTTTATTTAGTTCATCACTTACCAAAGCTCAAAGAACTATTCCTTACCCAATTATACTTGTTCATGGGCTCGATGGAAGTAGCGCAAGATGGGATGTTTTTTCAAGGTATTTAAAGTCTGATTTAGATTTAAAAATCGAAAAAAACAAACTAGACTATAATCTAAATTGTGATGGTGACGAAAAGAAGTCTTTACTGAAAAATGATGTTTGTGAAGAATATTTACCATTAGGTAACAATGATGTATATATTATTAATTTTGAAATGTTTGATGGTGGTTATAGTAATCAATCTGCAATAGTCAAGCAAGGATATGCATTAAAATTGGCTATATCAAGGGTTTTAGCAGCTACGGGAGCTAGCAAAGTAATGCTTTTGGGTCATAGTATGGGAGGTTTGACAATCAGAGAATATTTACAAAATACATCTAATTGGCAAAACGACGGAGAGCACCATGTAGCTAAAGCCATAACCATTGGCACCCCTCATCAAGGTAGTAATTTAGGGTCAAATTTCCTTAATTTAGGTTCATTGTTAGGGAAAAATGAGAAACGTGATGCGGTGAGAGACCTTAGGACTACATATAGTGGTGGATGTGAAGGTGTTTATTTATTTGGTGGCTATGAAAACTCTGAGTGTATTGATTTTGGTTTGTTTGGCATGTTTGATAATCTTGATGTGAACTGTAATGGTAGGAGCGGAGATTACGTAGTAGGATTGAACAAAAAAAATATTCCAACTGACTTAGACTATGCCTGTATAATTGGGGGACCAGACATCTCTGATGGAGTTGTTTATGTAAGTAGTCAAAACTTTAACAATGTATATAATAATTTAGCAGAATTGTTTTATTATGATTGTAATTTATTAAGTGACCTTAATATTTGCCACCTTGCTCAGCCAGAAAAAGCCATTAGTCAAATGGTACAAAGCCTTGATGAGCCCAAAAATGAGAAAATAAATCTTAAAATTTCAACCTTACATAAAGGGTTTTTCACACAACAAGCATCGGGTAAAAATTGGGATTCGGATGATTATTTACTTAAAATCCCGCAAAGAGGTTTATTAAGTTTCGATATGAAAATTGATGGATTAAGTACGCCTTATTTTTCAATTTACAGTAAATCAGGAGAATTATTGTATATAAAGCAGGCTTATGAAACCTTTAACGATAAAATTTTAATCAACAAAGATGATGAGTTAAGTGTACGATTGTATGGAGATTCTCGAGGAGAAGTATTAAGTTATGAATTAGTTTTTGATTTTTGTAAAATGCCTCCAATACCTAAAATTCAAAACACTGGTTATGATTATTTCTGTGATAACCAGCCCGTAACACTACAAGCTACACAAGGATACGACACATATCAATGGCTGTTTAATGGGAATCAATATTACTCATCACAAGACAATATACAAGTAAATAGAACAGGCATTTTTTCTGTAAGTGCTTCAATATGTGGCATAAACACCGCTTCAACTAATTTTATATCTACCACTGCAATCCAATCGCCCAATAAACCTACATTGAAAAAACAAGAAATAAATGATGAAGTAGTACTGATTTCGAGTTTCCCAGAAACCAATTCATGGCTACACAATGGTAATAAAATTTACGGAGTTACCTCTTCCACTTTAATACCCAACGAACTAGGAAGTTATCAGGTAATTGCAAAGAAAAATGGCTGCTCAAATACGTCAGACCCAGTACTACTTACTATGGAAAAACCTACTTTAAATTTCCAAACGAATCCATTTATTTGTAATGGCGAAAGCACAACATTGATAGCTCCAGGAGGTTTTAAAGATTATTTATACTATGAAAACAACAATGAAATCAAATCTACCAAAAATGAATTAACAATAACTAGACCTGGAGTATATTCTGTAAAAACAAAAAAAGGAAAATTTACCAGTTCTGCTTCAGACCCTTTGATTGTAAGTATTGTAGAAAAACCTTTGAAACCTCAACTTACATTACAATACCAAGGTTTGAAAGCTAGCAATGAAAACACCACTTATCAATGGTTTAATAATGGTAAAATCATTTTAGATTCAACAAGGCAATACCTAAAAAACATAGAATCAGGTATTTACAGTGTAAGAGTTGAAAAAAATGGTTGTCAAACAGATTCAGATCCTTATGAAATTTTGAGTGATGATTTTCCTGTAAACATTTATCCAAACCCAAGCAAAGGAGATTTTAAAGTGGAACTACCTCAAACTTTTTCAGAATGGACATTGAAGCTTTTTAATCCTCAAGGAAAAAACATATTCACAAAAATTCATGAAAATTATTTTACAAATTTTGAAAATTTCAACATTAAAATCGACAAAGGTGTATATTTGCTAAAAATAATTACCCCAAATGGAACAAAATCTGAGACCATAATTATAGAATAAAACAAAACATCCAAAGCCATGCTTCAACACAAAACCATTTTTAATATAAGCTTTGCTATAAGCATCACCTATTTCGTATTTTTAGTATTGGGCTACCGATATTTTCCAGAAAATATCGCCACTAAATACGATTTCTCAGGAAATGTCATTCATACGTCACAAAAAAGCATGTTGTTTTTTATGTTTTTTGTACAAACAATGGTTTTATTCTTGCTTTATCGCAAAGCAAACAATTCAAAAAGTTCGCCGATATTGTTTTTTCTTTCTGGACATGAAAACAGTATGGTTTTGCCTAAATTCAAAATTGTTTTTTCTGTGCTTAGTCTATTGGCTTGTACTTTTTTTGTTGTAATGGGACTCAACGGAGCTGAAGTGATTTTTTTAAGAGGAACTGCATTGAATTTGTTTTTTGGCTTTATATTGGGCAGTGTAAGTTTGGCTTTTTTATACTTAGCCAAAGCAATCTATTTTCCTGTACTCAACACACAAAAATCTTAAGCTTTTTTAAGCAATCTAAAATGAATAGCGATTCAAAAACCACTTTTTCGATTATTTTTTTTGATGGAGAGTGTGGTTTTTGTAATCGAGCTGTAAATTTTGTACTAAAAAAAGACAGTAAGCAAGCATTTAGGTATGCATCACTACAGTCTGAAACAGCCCAACGATATTTAAAACCATTCGAAAAGGAGCTAATAAATATAGATTCTATAGTGCTTTATCGTGATGGTAAGGTATTTGTAAAATCTCAAGCAGTGCTTCTCATAACCAAAGAATTGCCCTTCCCTTGGAAATTTGCCTATTGTTTAAAAATAATTCCAACCTTAATTTCAAATTGGTTTTACGATATTTTCGCAAAAAATAGACGTCGTTTATTTGCCAAAAATAGCCAATGTGCCTTGCCAAGCCCTGCTCAAAAAGTTCTCTTTTTGAAATAATGGACGCTATCAAAGCTGCTCAATAGCTTCCATTGTATTTTTATGCCGAATATGTGTCTTCTTTGTCTATTGTTTCTGAATAGATTTGATTATGAATCGTATTTACAAAAATCCATTTTGAATTGATTTCATTAGCCGAAAAGTTCATTAATAAATATCCTCTTTCAGAAGCATTGAGATAGTTGAGGTCGCTGATCAATAGCTCCATTGCGTACTCAAATGTAGCAGTATTAGTAGCATCTTCTATTCCTAAATAATACTCTAAACCAGGCGAAGTTACAGAGGAAGTTGCAAATTCTTTTCCGATGTTATTTGTCGAATTGTCGATGAGATCATTGTACCAAGCATTATGAGTATCACCAGCCAAACATATCATTTTTTTGCCTGCTTTTGCAAAACTAGCATATAGCATTTCACGTTCTACAGGATAGCCATCCCATGCATCCAAATTATAAGGAAGTACCGTGTTTAACCTTGCAATATCAGAATCGCTAAGTGTAGGATCTTGGCTAATGACACGTACTTTAATTTTAACAAGTTCGGTCATGGTATTTTTAAATTGCTCTAAAGCATTTGTGCCACCTCTTTCTATTGCTCCCAAGCTGAATAACAATTCTGCAGGAATCATCATTTTGCCCATCAATACTTGCTGACCCAACACTTGCCATTTTGCATTGCTGCTAGCCACTTGACTAAGCAACCAGTTTTTTTGCGTATTTCCGAGCATAGTTCGGTTTGGATTTAACCATTCTTGCAGAAACTTCGTTTGGTCAAACTCCCCTTTGCTATTGATGTAGGTCCCGTATTCTAGTTGCTTGTCTCTACCTATTACCCTGGTATCGAGCATGATAAGATTGATGAGATTACCAATATTGAAATTTCGGTAAATCAAATTTTTATCAGCCGTTCTTACTGGCAAATATTCACTGTAAGCTTTTATGGCATTCGCTTTTCTGGTTTCAAACAAACCTTCGTTGGTTTGATGATTTTCGGCACCTTCTTTAAAGGTGTCATTAGCAATTTCGTGATCGTCCCAAACACATATAAATGGCTTTTTTTGGTGTAGCAATTGTAAATGTTTATCCGTTCTGTATTGTTTGTAGCGATCTCTGTAATCGATTAAAGTAGTAATTTCTTTTTCTGGAATATGTTTTCTATTCAGCGAATTGGTAAATTTATTTGTTCCATATTCATTAGCCGCATATTCGTAAATATAATCGCCCAAATGCACTACAATATCGGCTTCCGACTTTGCCATGGCGTCATATACATTAAACAAACCAGCCTGAAAATTTGAACAAGAACAAACAGCCAATTTTATAGCTTCTGCGTTAGTTGGTAAAGTTATTGTTTCGCCCGTTACCGACATGCTTTTGTCGATATTGTTAAGAAAACGATAATACAATTTCTTGTTTGGTTCTAAATTTTGTAGTTCAATTGCTACAGTATAATCCCTTGATTTATCAGTAACAACTTCTCCACTTCTAATAATAGTCTTAAAATCAGCATTGTAAGCTACTTGCCAAGTTATGCTGACCTCAGCTTGAGTAGTAGCATATCGGGTCCAAATAATTACTTGATTGGATGTCGGGTCAAAACTAGCAACACCGTGCAAGAAATTGTTTATAGAAAAGTTTTTGGAAACTTCTGTAATCTGATTGTTGTCGTTACAGCTGATATAATTTGCTGCCATTAAAATACCCCCCGAAGTAAAAACAGAATCGATTAAAAATCGTCTTCTAGAAATTATTTTTTTGCTCATTTAGTGGTTGATTTGGTTTAAATAAATATCACACAAATACCATCAAATTGCTTTAAATTAATATTATATAACTATTAATAAATCTTAGCAATACCCAAAAACCATTTTAAATAATTGGGATAAAAACAAATTATGATTTTAAGGTAATTTATGATTAAATTCGGCAACAAAATACAATATCCAACGTTTTTTACACTAATAAAGCACATTGTTTAAATTTATAACCACTTAATCTTATGCAATATTCCATTCTTTGGGCAGACGACGAAATAGATTTACTAAAACCATATATATTATTTTTAGAACAAAAAGGCTATGCCATAACACCCGTAAACTCGGCGGTGGATGCATTAGACGAAGTTCAACGCAATAAATTTGACTTGGTTTTTTTGGATGAAAACATGCCTGGTATGACTGGTTTAGAAGCTTTACCTAAAATAAAGCAACTGAAACCTAATCTACCAGTAGTGATGATCACCAAATCTGAAGAAGAAAATATCATGGAAGAAGCAATTGGCTCAAAAATAGCCGATTACTTGATAAAGCCTTTGAACCCTAATCAGATATTGATTTCAGTTAAAAAAATATTCGACAAAAGAAGATTGGAAGAAGAAAAAACCAATGTTTCTTATCAGCAAGAATTCAGAGAATTGGCAATGCAGTTTTCGGGCAATATCAATCACCAAGAATGGGTGGAGATATATAAAAAATTACTGTTTTGGGAAATAGAAATAGATAGAACCGAAAACAAATCGATGGCAGAGTTTATGCTGAGCCAAAAATCAGAGGCGAACGCTGCTTTTTCCGATTTTATTTCTAATAATTATGAAAACTGGCTGAACGAACCCAAAATAAACAGACCAGTGCTTTCGCATGAAATAATGCGAAAAAAGGTATTTCCGATGCTAAAAGAAGATTCGCCTTTGTTTTTTATATTGGTAGATAACCTGAGATACGACCAATGGAAAGTGTTAGAATCGACTATTCAAAACTATTTTACCGTAGAAAACGAATCTACTTATTATTCAATATTGCCTACCACAACTGCTTATGCTCGTAATTCAATATTTTCGGGATTGATGCCATCAGAGATAGAAAAGCAATATCCCAAACATTGGGTGCATGATATAGGTGATAGTGATGACGAAGAAGGGTTCAATCAAAATGAAGAATTCTTTTTTCAAGAGCAGTTACGCAAGTGTAGAATGCCCTTTGAAGTAAAAGCGTCTTACAATAAAATCATACACACCAATCAAGGGAAGTCTTTGGTAGATAATTTTTTAAATTTATCCAAAAATCATTTAAACTTGGTAGTTTATAATTTTGTAGATATGCTTTCTCATGCTCGCACAGACATGGCTATGATAAAAGAGTTGGCACCCAACGAATCTGGCTATAGAAGTCTTACTTTGAGCTGGTTTTTGCATTCACCGTTATTTGATTTGATGAAAAAAATAGCCGACAAAAAAGCAAGGATGATTATCACCACCGATCATGGCATGATACGTGTTCAGAATCCTGTAAAAATAATCGGTGATAGGTCTACCAATACCAATTTAAGATACAAGCAAGGTAAAAATTTAAATTGCGAAGACGAAAGCAAAGTTTTTTTTAGTAGAAAACCAGAGCGTTTGATGTTACCGAAGTTAAATATTTCTACTTCATATGCTTTTACAAAAGAAGATAGTTTTTTTGCTTATCCAAACAATTACAATCATTTTGTAGGTCATTTTCGTAATACATTCCAGCATGGTGGTATTTCTATGGAAGAGTGCATAGTGCCATTTGTTTATTTATTACCCAAATAGTACGCATAAAACCTCCAAAAGACGAATGCATAAAATCAAAAAAAGTCGGCGGTAATACCATCGACTTTTTTGTTAACCCTAACCCATAAAAAAAAACTATAAAATTTATTTAAATTTATATCTAATCAGTTTTCCGCTAATGTAAAACAATCTAACAACTACGAATGTAATTGTATTATTTATCGGTGTGAAGTTCAAATCTTAGCGGTGAATCGAACATGTGTAAATATAATACTAAAAATTATATAAAAAAACTTTTACATATAATTTTTAGTATTATTTGATTTTAAATTATTCTTTATTTGATTTCAACCTGATTTCATCAAATTTTGTACAGTTTGTCAAGCAATCTCCACTTGGGCTTAATGTGTAGCTTTGACCTGTAGTATCCCATAATTCAAATTGTTTTGAAGTAGGTACTATATATATTTCCTTGAATGCACAAGGTGCGATTTTGGCGTTGAATTTATTTATTACGCCTAATTTTTCATTTCCTTTTGATACAATGGCTAAGCCCGAGAAAAAAGGTCTTACTTCTTTGTATTCTGGTTGAATTGTTAATTTTCCTTTTTTATCTATAAATCCAAAATTGTCATTGGCTGTTTTTACACCGTATAAACCATCAGAACCATATAACATTTCTTTGTAAACGGGCTCTGCTATAGTTTTGCCAGTAGTATCGATGATACCCCATTTGTCGTTTTTGTTTACCAAGAAAAAACCATTTTCGTCAAATTTTCTTATGATTTTATATGAAACATTAGACACTCTTTTGAACGTATTTTTATTCAAAAGTGTCAATTCGTTAGTAGCTTCTCCAGATTTAGATGGAACAGTTGTTTGAAGTGCAAGGTACATATTGTTCAATATTTTTGAACCTTCTAATGAGTACTGAACACCTATTGGAGCTACTTCACTTGTTTTTCCAACCAACAATTCACCTTTTTGATTATATATCAAATCTACTTTGCAACTCCCCGAAGGAATACTACAGTTTTTGACAGCTTCGGTTACTACAACTAATCCACTTTTTTCAAAAGCTGAAACACTTTCATAATTGGTAGGAATCACTTCTTTTCCTACATTATTTATAAATCCACATTTTGTTTGTCCATCAAGTGCCACTTTACAAGCCTGTGCCAAACCGAAATCATTGTAGTTATCTATTGATTTGTAAATAGGTTCAATAACGGTTTTAAACTTTGTGTCAATTACACCAAAATTGTTGCCATCTTTTACAAATGTTACTCCATATTTATTGAATTTACCAATAGAACTGTATGCTTTTGATGTTTGAAGATTTTTAAAGTTAATTAATGTATAATTATTACCTTCTTTTGCTATTCCTATAGAAACATCTGAATCTATGCTTTTGTCTAAATCAATATTGCTAATACTTTCGTAGTTTGGCTTCAATTTTATATTCCCCTCAGTATCAAGTATTCCTACTTTTTTATTTTCTTCAGCAATAACATATTTGCTTGTTCCAGCTTCTACTAAACTTAGAGATGTGTATTTGGGTTCTATTTTCATAGCACCGTCTATTTTCATTAAGCCATAGGTGGTACCTCTTTTAACTTTGAGGAAGCTAGATGAAGCTTGCTCTATGTTATCGAAAAAGTCTCCTGAAATTGTTTTTTTAGTAACATCATAATTATTATCTATCAAACCCATTTTCCCGTCTTTGAAGGTTGCCATGTAAATGCCATTTTTAAGTGCCTTTACGTCAGCTATATTCTCTAGTGCTTCGCTTTGTGTACCATAAATATCTACAAAATACCAATTGTTTTTTTTCACTACAGCTTTGCCATCGTTAAAATAATCTGCCTTTTCGTACTGGCATGGTATGGCTTCGTCTCCACTGACATTTAAAAAACCATATACTTGATCTTTTCTGATACGAGAAAAACCTTGTTTATAATTTTCGATAAAGCTATATCTTGAGTTTTTCTTAAGGTTTTCTATTGGAAATGTAACGATTTCTTCTCCATCAATATCTGTTGATTTTACGTATTTCCCTTCTGTTTTATTGGTCAATGAAATAGCAGAAACTACTTCAGAAAGTCTTTTTTTGATATCAGACTTTTGGTCAAACTGAAAAATATCTCTTACGTTATCCGTTTCGATAGATTTTATATCGTTTTTGTATTTTTTTTCTAATCTAGAAATAAAAACTGTAAATTTTTCAGCAGTTAAACTTGCTTCATTATTGTATTCTACTAGATCAAGCAATATGTTTTTACCTTTTTCAGATGCTTCGTATTTTGCTTTTATGAGATTGTAAATATTTTTACGTGCATTTCCTGGACTCTCGTATGTTTCTGATATTTTTCTGTCTTGTGATAGCAGATTGTCGGTATCTGTATTGCTCTCAGTTTGGGCATAACAAATTGATGTTATCAAAAGTAAACCGTATGTAGCTATGCTAGTAATCTTCATATATTGATAATTGGTATATACTTGTAAGGTATTATTTATATTAATGCTTGATATAAAATTTCTATACTATGTAATGCTTCTCTTTGGGTACCGTCTTTTATCTGATGCCTACAGCTTGTACCACTAGCTGCTATTATGATATCATTACTTGTTTTTTCGATTTGTGGAAATAACACTAAATTTCCTATTTGCATAGATAGATCATAATGTTCTTCTTCATAACCGAAGGAACCTGCCATGCCACAACAACCACTAGGAATCAATTGGACTTCATAATTTTGAGGCAATGATAGTACCTTTTTTATAGAAGTTATTTTTGAAAGTGCTTTTTGATGGCAATGCACATGTAATTTAATATTTTTTTTCTCTTTTGTAAAAAAATCTTTTGTTATATAATTGTTGTCAATTTCTGTTTCTATAAAATCTTCAAATAGAAATGTATTTTTTGCTACAAATTGAGCATTTTTCTTCATTTTTTTCGGCATAAGTTCTAAATACTCGTCTTTTAATGTCAGTATTGCCGAAGGTTCTATTCCTATAATTGGTATTGTTTTTTGACTTAAATAGTCATTCAAAATACTTACATTTTTGATGGCTATTTCTTTCGCTTTTTTTACCAATCCTTTTGATAAGTAAACCCTTCCACTTTCGACATGATTGGGTATGGTTACTTTATAGCCCAATTTTGTCAATAGTTTTATGGCTTTTATGCCAATTTCTACGTCATTGTAATTGGTAAATTCGTCACAAAACAAATATACTTCTTTTTTTGTATGACTATTGTTTTCTGGTATAGTTGCCCATTTTCTGTGCCAGCTTCTAAGTGTTTGTTTACCTAGTTTCGGTAGCGATCTTTTTAGTGAAAATCCCGCTATATTTTTTATAATTTTACTGGTAAAGTAATTGGTTACAAAGAAATTATACAAGTTTGGCGTTGCTATTGCCCATTTATTTATTTTAGTAAAATTAGTAATTAATTGTGTCCTAAATGAAACACCAAAATGCTCTGTATAATGTTGTGTAAATTCAGCTTTGAGCTTGCTTACATCAACATTTGAAGGACATTCTGTTTTACATGCTTTGCATGATAAACACAAATCCATTATTTCTTTTACTTCGTGAATGTCTTCTTTTAGCCATTCTTTTTGTTTTGACTGTTTTTCAGAACTTAAATATTGCCTTAGTATATTGGCTCTAGCTCTTGTACTATCTTTTTCGAGCCGAGTTGCCATAAAACTCGGACACATGGTTCCGCCTGTTACGGCTGTTTTTTTGCAGTCTCCAGAGCCTGAACATTTCTCGGTTAGTTTTAAAATACTTTCTTGTTCGGTGTAGTCAAATATTGTGCCAACGCCTATGTTTGTAATATTATCAAATCGTAGTTTTTCGTTCATAGGCGGTGTGTCTACAATTTTTCCTCGATTGAAAATATTATTTGGGTCAAAAAGTTGTTTTACTTCTTTGAATAACTGGTAGTTTTGTTGCCCTACCATTTCGGCTATAAATTCTCCTCTTAGTCTTCCGTCGCCATGTTCACCGCTGAGCGAACCTTTGTATTTTTTTAAAATATGAGTAGTGTCGTGTAATATTTTTCTGAATAAAACTTTTCCTTCGTCGGTTTTAAGATTAATAAATGGTTCAATATGTATTTCGCCTGCTCCGGCATGTGCATAGTAAGATGCTTTGAGGTGATTGTTTTGCAATAATTGTTTTATTTCAGCAATATATTGTGGTAAATCTTGAGGCAAAACGGCACAGTCTTCAATAAGATTTACGGGCAAAGTGTCTCCTTTTTGATTGCGTATAAGCCCTAAACCTGCTTTCCGTATTTCCCAAACGGGTTTGGTATGTTCATTTTTTGCAACGGTATAAGCATATCCGATTTGTTTTTCTTTTAGTTCGGTTATAAGTTGCTGAGTTGCAATGTTGATTTTGTCTTCGGTTTCGTCCATAAACTCTACCATAAGTATTGCTTCGGGGTCTCCAGTGATAAAAAACCTATTGTTTTCGTATTGTGGATGCCCTTTTGTGAAGTCAAGAATAAGCTTGTCTACTAGTTCTGAAGCTACTGGTCGATGTTTTAAGGCTATTATATTGGCTTCTAATGCTTCTTCGAGTGTATGGGTATTGATACATACTAGTCCTATTTCTGAAGGAGGCAAAGGCATTAGTTGTAACTTAATTTCTGTAATTATTCCTAATGTACCTTCTGAACCTGCTATTAGTTTTGAAAGATTAAAAGGTATTTCATTATCTATAAATGGTTGATTATCTAGTAATAAATCCAATGCATATCCTGTATTTCTTCTTTTTATGGCTGGGTCAGGAAAGTTATCTTGTATGTTTTTCCTTATTGAAGGGTCATTTAATATTTTGTGTAATTCTCTGTAAATATTACTTTCAAGATTGTTTTGTTGTGTTTTTTTATAATATTCGTTTTTTGTTAAGTCCTCAAAACATACTTCGTTGCCATCTGAAAGTATCATTTTTAAGGCAATAATATTATCTCTGGTGCTTCCCCATGCTATTGAGTGCAGACCGCTTGAATTGTTGCCTACCATTCCACCTATCATAGCTCTCGAAGACGTGGATGTTTCTGGCCCAAACATTAGTTTATAATTTTTGAGTATAGCATTGAGGTCGTCACGGATTATACCTGGCTGTACAGTTACCCATTGCTCCTCTGTATTTATTTCGAGTACTTGATTGAAGTGTTTTGAAATGTCTACTACTATACCATTACCAACAACTTGCCCTGCAAGTGATGTACCTGCTGCTCGTGGAATGAGTGTTTTTTTATGTTTTTTGGCGAAATTTATTAGTAATTGTAGGTCTTTTTTGTTTTTAGGAATGCTAACTGCTGTGGGTTTTTCTTGATATACAGATGCGTCGGTTGCATAAATTTTTTTGATGGATTGATGTTCGACTGTTTTGTCGTAAAATAATTCTCCTTCAAAGTCGTGCTGAAGGTCAATAAAATCTGTGATAGTCATTCTGTATAAATTAGAAGGGCAACCATTTTATGAATGATTACCCTTTTTTGTTTTAGTATTGATGCGGTAGTGTGCCGTTTATTTCTTCATTCCAAGGAAGCCCGTGTATATTGAGCTGCTCCATGAATGGATCTGGATTGAATTCTTCTACGTTATAAACGCCTGCTTTCATCCACTCACCTGTTATCATCATTTTAGCACCTATCATGGCAGGAACTCCGGTAGTATAGCTTACACCTTGAGCTTGTACTTCTTTCCAGCAATCTTGGTGTTTGCAATTGTTCCATACATAGTAAGTTTTGTCTTTACCGTCTTTTATGCCTTTTATTTGACATCCTATAGAGGTTTCGCCCGAATAGTTTTCACCTAAAGTACCTGGTTCTGGAAGTACTGCTTTGAGGAATTCTAGTGGCACTATGTCCATTCCTTGAAATTTAATGGGTTTTATAGAGGTCATTCCTACGTTTTCTAGAACATTCAAATGGGTAATGTATTGTTGCCCGAATGTCATCCAAAATCTAGCTCTTTTGAGTGTAGGGAAGTTTTTTACAAGCGATTCTAGTTCTTCGTGATATAAAACATATGATTCTTTTGGACCGATGCCTGGATAATCTATTGGTTTGTGTATAGACATGGCTTCTATTTCTATCCATTCTCCATTTTCCCAATATTTTCCTTTTTGAGTTATTTCACGGATGTTTATCTCTGGGTTGAAATTGGTTGCAAATGCTTTACCGTGATCACCTGCGTTGCAGTCGATGATATCAAGGTAATGCATTTCGTCGAACTGGTGTTTTTGAGCATAAGCTGTATATACGCCCGTTACACCAGGGTCGAAACCGCAACCTAGTAAAGCCATTAGACCTGCCTTTTGGAAACGTTCTTGGTATGCCCATTGCCAAGAATATTCAAATTTGGCTTCATCTTTGGGTTCGTAGTTGGCTGTATCAAGGTAATGTACGCCAGTTTCAAGACAGGCATCCATAATGGTTAAGTCTTGATATGGCAATGCTACATTTATAATCATGAAGGGTTTTATCTGCTGAATGAGCTCTACCAATTGAGGCACATTGTCGGCATCTACTTGGGCTGTTTGCACTTTTGTAGGTAAACCTATTGCAGCACATTCGTTGGCTATAGCTTCACATTTTTTGAGCGTTCTGCTTGCTAAAAAAACTTCAGAAAATACATCTGGGTTCATAGCGCATTTTTTCACTACTACGTTTCCCACACCACCTGCTCCGATGATTAATACTCTTTTTGCCATTTTTTTTTAGTTTTTTAAATTTTGACTTATTGCCTTTTATACAGTAGGCGAAATTACAAAAATTTAATTATATTTTTCAACACAGTGTCATGTGAGTAGGTCAAAATTTGATTTGTTTACAATAAATTAATAGTGTTTTATCAAAACGGTCTCATCACTTTTACAAAACAAGGATACCAGTATTTATTAAAAATATCATCTTCTCTGATACCTTTTGAAGATGATGCATGCACAAAAAGTATTTCTTTGTCTGATTTTATGTCTGAAATAATCCCTGCATGGTTGATGTTGCCTGCTTTGTTTTTGGAGGTAATAAAAAATACTAAATCGCCAGGTTTGCTGTCTTTTAGCGGAATTTCTTTACCAACAGATGCTTGTTGCCATGATATGCGTGGGAGATTAATTCCTTGTTGTTTAAAAGTGGTGTAAATAAGCCCCGAGCAATCCATGCCGTTTGCGTCTGTACCGCCGCTTTTGTAAGGTACGCCAAGGTAAGATTTTGCTGTAGCAAGCAAGCTATTTACCATTACGGTATTATAAATGACTTTTTTGGCTGTGGTACTACTAGGCGTATTATTTGGTTTTTTATAGGTTTTAGAAGGTGGTGGCTGATACACTACTTTTTCTCTTTTTCTAAAAATAGAGCATGACGTAAAGGTAAACAATAGCATTGTGATAATGGCACTATTTATTTTTGAAAATTTGTACGTCAAATTTATACTCATAATACTATTTATAGATTGTAATTTGTTTTAAAAGGTGCTAAATACTTAAAAGGATAAAACGGTAAATATAATGAGCATTAATAAATAAAGTAATTGCTCCAAAAAGTTTTTTTATAGCATGTGTAGTTTACTATCTCGATTTATTTTTTCTTGAATCTCTCAAACACTAGAATAACCAAGTATATAAAACTATTATTGTGGAAGGCAGTGAATAAGTTACAATAATTAACTAGTGAAATACACTTTTCTCTTTAGGTTTATCACCAAACATTCATACAAATGATTCTATCCCGTTAAAAACCTGGACACAATAATTGATTAATTTTATTAAATTTGTGTATTATGGGAAAACATCGTAAAACTTGGAGTAAAGATGAGAATAGTTATACTTTTTAGTTTTTAGAAGTTCCCTTAATACATTTCTCTCCTCTTGTTTCATGTCCTTGCCGCACTGGTAGTAACATCCATAATAACCAATCCATCCCTTGTGTCGTAAAAACATGACCCAAGGGATGGAAATTGATTTTTTGTAATTATATTTTTAGCTCAAACGGTCTTTAAAACTTTCATAACCAAAGGTTTTGATAAGCTCAAAGGTTTGATTTTCTCGCCAAATACCAATTGAGGGTAGATTTACCCCATTAAAAGTGGTTGTTTTCACCATGGTGTAATGAATCATGTCGTCAAAAACAATGCTATCGCCAATTTCGAGTGGTTTTTCGAAAGAATAATCGCCATAAAAATCACCTGCTAGACAGGTCATTCCGCCTAATTTGTAGGTTGGTTTGCTATAGTCTGGCTCAGGCAAGGCACTCCAAACTCTTGGTTTGTAGGGCATCTCTAAGGTATCTGGCATATGTGCAGCAAACGAAATGTCTAAAATTGCAACATTTTTGCCTTGAGAGTCAATGATATCCAAAACTGTAGAAGTAAGTACGCCTGTTTGCCAACCTACTGCTGAGCCTGGCTCCATAATGATTTTGAGGTTGGGGTATTTGGTTTTAAAGTTTTGAAGTAGTTTTATTAGATGAGCTACGTCATAATCTTTGCGGGTGATAAGGTGCCCACCGCCCAAATTCAACCATTTTGCTTGGAGCAATAAGCTACCAAATTTTTCTTCAATAGCGTTTAAAGTTCGTTCGAGTGTATAAGAATCGTTTTCGCAAAGTGTATGAGAGTGTAATCCTTCTATGCCTTCAGGAAGATTTTCGCCCAGTTGATTTCTGGTAATGCCGAGCCTTGAGCCTGCTATACAAGGATTGTACATATCTGTTTCTATTTCAGAATATTGTGGATTTATTCTGAGACCGCAACTGACGTTTTGTGCTTTTGCTTGTTTCCCAAATTGTTCAAATTGTTTTAGTGAGTTGAAGCTAATATGTGAACTGTAGCTTAACAATTCATCGTATTCGTTTGCTAAATAAGCTGGAGAATATACATGGGCTTTGCTTTTCATTTCTTCAAAACACAGTCTTGCTTCATTTAATGAACTAGCGGTAGCCCCCGAAAGGTATTGCCTGACCATCGGAAAGGTAGAAAACATTGAAAAACCTTTTAAAGCACATATGATATCAATGTTAGCCTCTGTTTGTACTTTGTTTAGTAAAGCTAAATTTTTACGTAATAAACTTTCGTCTAAAACATAACAAGGTGAGGGTGTTTTTGAAATGTCAATCATGCGCTAATTTGTTTTTTTTTATTAAAATTAACAACATCGTTTCAAATAATTTATTTTTTGTTTTTTAGAAATGACTTTTTTTGACAAAAACGTATAAATAGATTTTTTTTCGATATAAAATTTAATTTTTTATTGGAATTGTTAAATAAATTATTATTTTTAGATTAGTATTTTATAACAAAACGAAATGTCAAACTTCTAAAAATCCTTCTTATGCTCAATCAAATCGATACCAATCCAAGTCTCAACGACATTATTTTCAAAAACAAAAACCGAGCATATGGAGCCTATGAGCTTCGCAATGGTTATTCATCTACATTGGGTAAGGCAATGGTGGTAGGCATATCGGTACTTGCTGGTGCTTATGGTTTGTCCTGTGCCTATGATAAATTGTTCCCGCCATTGGTAGAGGAAGCACCAACAATTGTCACTTTAGAACCTTTACATTTTAATGTTCCTGCTAGACCAATCCAACAAAATTCTGGCAGGAAGCCAAATTTACCAAATTCGTCAAAAAGTAATATTCCAACTATAATTGTAGAAGATGAAAAGTTTCAGGAAAAAGACATAAAAGAAAATAGCTCTATCATTGAACAATCATCCAATGATTTGGGTATAATAGGCTCAGACAATGATGCCCCTTTAGAAATAGGCGTAGACTATGTAGATGGTAGTGGCGGTGGAGTGCCATCGCTGGGTGAGCCACCTAAGGCAGAAACAGAATCTAACGATATTTTTATTGCTGTGGAATCAGCACCTCAGTTTCCAGATGGCGGTCTGGAAGCTTTTGGTAAATTTCTGAGTAAAAATTTAATTTATACAGATGAAGCTTTAGAAAATCAGATATCGGGCAAAGTTATTTTGAAATTTACAGTAAATAGAGATGGTTCACTTCAAGATATTGTTGTTCAAAAAGGAGTTGGGTTTGGACTAGATGAAGAGGCAATTAGGGTTTTGAAACTTTCTCCAAAGTGGACACCTGGCAAGCAGTCGGGCAAACCAGTAAGAGTGAGTTTTTCAGTGCCTATAGTTTTTTCATTACCAACAGATTGATAATTCAATTTAAAGCCTCATAATTTTTTAGATTATGAGGCTTTTTTTATGCGTTACTTTTGTCTGGAAAGTTATATTTAAAAATATCTTCTATGTAAGAGTCAGCTTCTATGTTTATAATTTCTTTTATTATTCCAGTTTTCATATCAAAAACCCATCCATGCAAATGTGGTGCATTTCTATTTGACCAAGCTTTTTGAACTATGGTTGTTTTGGAAAGATTTTTAACTTGTTCGGCAACATTTAGTTCTACTAATCTATCAAATCGCATTTTTTCGTCAGAAACATTCTTCAGCTCATAGCTGTGTTTGTCATAGACTTCTTTGATATTTCTAAGCCATTTATTTATTAATCCTAAGTCATCGTTTCCCATTGCAGCTTTTACACCTCCACATCCGTAATGCCCGCAAACTATAACATGCTTTACTTTGAGGACTTCTACAGCATACTGTAAAACAGAAAGTAAATTCATATCTGTATGTACTACCAAATTAGCTACATTTCTATGCACAAACACTTCTCCTGGATGGGTATTTGTAATTTCTTCTGCTGGAACTCTACTATCTGCACAACCTATCCACAAAAATAAAGGTTTTTGGTCTTTAGAAAGTGTGTTGAAATATTCTTCATCCAATTCTAGTTTTTCTATTGCCCAAGCTTTGTTGGCCAATAAAAGTTGGTTATATTCTTTCATCGTATTTTTTAAAAGGTAAACTGCAAACTTTTTATTTTTGTTTAATGTTCGTTTGAAATTTCATTTATGTTTACTTTACTTTTTCTATTTACATTTTTAAACTCAACAGTGATGTTTTTTTGTTTGGCATTTTTCTTCAAATCTAATAGTATATCAAAAATATCATGATCTATAAACTTCGCTTTTGAGCCATCTATTTGTACATCATCATTTTCACGAAGATCTAAAAGTACATCTTTCAGCTGTGATTTGTTCATAAACGAAATGTCTTTATTTAGCTTGATAAGTACATTGTTTTTTTCTCTTAGGTATGAAATAGCATTGTTGAAATTAGTTCTGAGTACAAATATTATTCCTACCAAAGTACCTATGGCTATTCCCCACAAAAGGTCTTTGAAAACAACTACCAAAATAGTAACGATAAATGGTATAAATTGGTCGTAACCTTCTTTGAAAACTTTTTTAAATATTTTTATACTCGATAATTTATAGCCAACCATGAGTAGTACAGCCGCAAGTGCTGCCAAAGGTATTTTGTTGATGATAGTAGGAATCAACACCACCGAACATAATAATAATATACCATGAAAAATAGCAGACATACGTGTTTTTCCGCCTGAATATACGTTGGCTGAGGTTCTCACTACAACAGAAGTAACGGGAAGCCCACCTAAAAAACCAGACAAAATATTACCTATACCTTGCGCTTTGAGTTCTTTATCACCCGATGATATTCTTTTTTCGATATCTATGCTATCTGCTGCTTCGAGGCTTAATAATGACTCTAAACTGGCTACCATTGCTACTGTGAGTGCTACAGTGTAGGTTTTGGCATTACTTAAAAAACTAAAATCTGGAGATATCAAAGTGCTGGTAAAATCGCTAAAACTTGCAAAAATAGGTACTGCTACCATATGTTTGCTAGAATCGCCCAAATATAGCTCAGGTGAAAAATGAGCGTACATTTGGTTTAAGAAAATACCTAATAAAACAGCAGCCAATGTAGATGGGAAAGATAGGAAGAAACTGATTTTTTTTTCGGCTAATTTATTCCAAAAAATCATTAACATCAAGCATGATAAAGTAATGATGACGGCTCCAGTATTGAAATTGATAAATGAACGTATCACTTCTGTGATAGAGTTTTCACCATCGGCCAACTGTTGAAATTTAAAATCACCTTCAAAGTCGCTGTCATCGCCTAATGCATGGGGTATTTGTTTTAATATAATAACTATACCTATGGCTACCAACATTCCTTTGATAACGCTATCTGGGAAAAAAGCACTGAGTTTACCACCCTTTAAGTAGCCAAACGCCAGCTGAATAACACCTGCTAAGATAACCGCTACTAAAAATCCTTGATACGTGCCTAGGTCTTTTATGGCTGTAAATACTATAATAGTAAGCCCTGCTGCTGGACCGCTTACTGATATTTCGGAGCCAGATAATGCCCCAATGACTATACCGCCAATTATTCCTGCAATAATTCCTGCAAAAAGTGGTGCTCCAGAAGCTAATGCAATGCCCAAACAAAGTGGAAGTGCAACCAAAAAAACAGAAATACCTGACTTCCAGTCGTTTTTGATAAAAGAATTTTTGTAATAATCGAAATTTTGCATAAGTAAAGGGGTTTAAATACAAACAAGCGAAATTAGATTTTTTTTCGGGATAAATCTAATTCATTTTTGTTTATAACTAAAATATTTCAATAATCATATTCAGTAAGATAGCTTTATTCTATCAAAAAGTAAAAAGTTTTGAATATAAAATACATATTATGTTTAATTAAAAATAATTGAGCAACAACATTGTACATATTCAATAAAGATAAGACTTGAAAAATATGATTTTTGTAAAGTTTATTAATTCAAATTATTTTTAACAAACATCCAAAAAACATGATCAATTTTTTTAAAAGCATTTCTGTATTGCTCTTGGCGGTAAATTTTTACAGCCAAGCTCAAGTGCGCTATTACAGGCAATTGCCTGACTTAGCTTTATCGCCACATTATAAAGTGTCTGTAAAACAAGGAGCTACAGCTTATAAAGAAATATTCACTTATCAAATAGAACCCAATACCAAGCCAGCGGATTATCCTGCAAAACACAAAACCAAAAATGACCAGTTCGCCAACTTTGGTTTCAATCCGGATGGTGGAGCAGTTAAAATTCGAATTGAAAGAGTAGACGGAGTAGCTTTGACAGAAGAAAATGCTCAATACAAAAACAAAACTTATACAGACGTGAGCTCAAGTATTGTTGATGGGGCTTTAGAAATCACTTGTCCGTCTGTAAAAAAACATCTTTTTGTTGAATTTGAAGGAAAAACAGAATATCCATTAATGGTTTTTGTAGATCCATTTGCAGATACTCCTATCCCTGCTGGTGCAAAAGTACATACATTTGTTGCTAGCAACAAACCCTATGTACAAACAGCCGAATTTGACAGATTTTCTATACCCAATGATGTAGACGCTGTAGTTATAGAAGACGGAGCAATGGTAAAAGGTACTTTGCACACAAGTAGTAATCGCACCAAACCATTATTGGTAACAGGTAGAGGTGTTTTGATAGGAAATGGAGGCATTCTTCATGGGCCTGAAAATATCCCCTTCAATGCTTTAGTAATCACCAAAGGAACCAAACATATTATAGAAAACATTATGGTAATCAATTCTCGTCATTTTAGTATAGATATTGGCAACGAGTGCAAATTGGACAATGCCAAAATGTATGGTTATGATTTTAATAATGATGGCGTTGTGGCTGGTGACCGGTCAATTGTAAGCAATGTATTCTCAAAGGTAAACGATGACCATATAAAGCTTTATAATGACAATGTGGAAGTAAGAAATTGTACTTTTTGGGAGCAAGCCAATGGTGGATTGTTTCAACTTGCTTGGAATAAAATCACACCTGGAAGCAATATTTTGGTAGAAAATTGTGAAGTACTATCTTGGGAAGCCAATTGTGGCGATGCTAAAGTAACATCAGGTGGTTTGGCAAGAACATTTATAAACCTTCGCTCAACCACAGCCTTACCCAAAGTAGGCAATTATACTTTTAGGAACATTTATGTAGCTACTCAATTAGACAGAATGATAGGCATAAATGGAAAATACCATGGCTCAAATTCGGTAGGAATAGAAAACATAAATTTCGAAAATATAACTTTTGAAAAATTACCTAAGCGTAATAGTTGGATATACACGGGTGATGCTCCATTTAAAGTATCGTTTAACTTCAAAAACGTAAAAATGGGTGGAGAATGTTTTGATGGAAAAATACATCAAATAGCAACTGAAGGCAATGTAGATCTAAAATATGAAGGATGTGGAGAAACTAATACTCCGCCAAAAGTAAAAATAGATTTCCCTACAAAAGAAACTATTTTAAGAACTACAAACAAAGTAAATCTAAAGGTAACAGCCACAGATGAAAATGGATCTGTGATAAAAGTGAAAGCTTACTTTAACAATGTACTTTTCAATAATCAGTTGAAAGATGTGCCTTATGAATGGGAAAATATAGCTAGTCAGGTAAACCTGACAGCTCTTCCCGTGGGAGAACAACAAATAAAAGTAATAGCATATGACAATAAAGGAGATTCTACCATAGCAACAACATTGGTAACAATATTGCCACCAAAAAGATCACCTTTTGTGAAAATTACAGAGCCTATCCTTGAAAGTAGTTATTTGACCAATCAAATAGTGAATGTAAAAGTGAATGCTTTAGATACAGGCGGGTCTATTCAAACTGTAAAATTATACCTGAATGACGACCAAATAGGCACTTCCACTACAGCTCCTTTTCAATGGTCTGACATCGCTAAACTAACTCCGAATAAAGCATTTGCAGTAGGTGATTATCAATTAAAAGCTGTTGCTATTGATAATGACGGCGACTCTTCCACAACAACTAGTGATTTTGAAATAAAAAGCGTAATAGCAAGCCCCGATCCAACTATAAATGAAATAGCCATAAAAGTGTACCCAAATCCTTCAGATGGCAAATTTTATATCGTAACGCCAGGAGATTTCACTTTCAGATTTACCGATTCAAATGGTTTACTAATAAAAAAAGGAAGTGCAAGACATAAATATTATTTTTCAGAGAATCTTAGAAAAGGCTTTTATTTTTTAAAAGTTGTAGCTAAAAAAGACTCTTTAACTCGAAAATTAAAAATTCAATAACTATTTTAAAAAATCAGAGAAAGTTTCCTATAATCTTAATTTTTAGTTCTATAATTTGTCCTTAAAAAATCTCTTCTTTTAAAAACCTCCATATTAATAAATATATTATCGGTATTTTATTTGTCAATTCTAATACATCTGCATAGAAAAAGGAAAAAATTAATGATAACAATTACAGTAAAAAATTACCATTAATTTCTTGAAAAATATAAAGTATCAAACTAGATAACAAGCCTATCAACCACTACGTCATTTATTAGATGTTTGTCTACTATTTCGTCTATATCTGACATTTGTACATTACCATAAAATACGCCTTCTGGATAAACTACCATAGATGGCCCAAAAGCACACATATCTATGCAACCAGCTTTTTGTACTCTTATGGTCATTTGCTTGCCTTCGGCTTTTAATTTTTCACGAAAAGCTTCTACCAATGCCAATCCATTGGTTTCATTACAGCACTTTTTGGGTGCTTCTTTGGTATTTGCACACACAAATACATGTTTTTTAAATTTCATTTGTAACTAATAAATATAGGTGATTGTGTAATATTATTTTGCAAAATTGGGTTGGTTGCAATCAGCGAAACATAACAAAAAAGTACTCTCCCACTTGAATACATGACACTACTATCATAGCCAAACACACGAGTATTTTGCCTAAGATTCCTGTCAATAATCCTATGATAGAACCTATTGCAGCTTTTAACGACTTCTCGGGTGTGGTGCCTCCGATAAGCTCTCCCACAAATGCTCCCAAAAAAGCTCCAAATATCATTCCAATACCTGGCACAAGAAACAAACCAGCTAACAAACCTATTGTTGAGCCCCAAGACCCATAGCTTGTTCCTCCAAACTTCTGTGTACCCCAAATGGGAGCATAATAGTCAAACGAAGATATCAAAACGGTGAGTGCAACAAAAATCGTTAAAGTATTCTTATCAAATTCGGCGTATTTTGAATAATGTAACAAATATACACCCAACAAGCTCAAAGGTGGACCAGGTGTGGGCAAAAAAGCACCTGCCAAACCTACCAACAAGGCTAATACCCCAGCTATCAAAAGTAATATATCTGTCATTAGTAAAAGTTTTGAGAGAGAATTGTTATAAAATTTTAAACTCTACACGCCTATTGATTGCTTGGTTTTCGGGCGAAGTATTGGGCACTTTAGGTTGCATTTTACCATAGCCTTTGCTATCAATTCGTTTGACGTTTATTTTTTGTTCTAACAAATAACTTTTAACGGCATCGGCTCTTTCTAAGGAAATTTTATTGTTCACTTCGTCTGTACCCACATCGTCGGTATGCCCACCTATTTCTATACGTGTATCAGGATTTTCTTTTAATAAATCTGCTATTCTATTCAGTTCTGTAAATGATTCTGACTTAAGTGTAGCTTTTCCAAATTCAAAGAAAATATTATTCATAGTCACTTTGGCTCCCTGCTCTAATGGCGTGGTAGTGATATCTTTGTCGCTTAGCTCTAGGTAACCAGCTTTTATTTTTCGAAGGTCTAAATTTTGAGAACTGGCAATTATGCCTTTCCCTTTTGCAGTGATACCGTAGTTTTTACCGTAGGGCAATACAATGGTGTATTTGCCTGTTTGAGGATCTGGCTTAGCGGTTCCAATTTCTTTACCAGTACTGAGGTCTTCGTAAATAACACTTGCATTTTGAGGCACTTTTCCTGTTTTGGCATCTATTATTTTACCGCTAAGCAATACCACTGGCTCGGCAACTTTATTGTTGTCTGTGTTGTTTTGAACGGCATTCTTATCGTTTGAACTTAACGTTTTTTTATTGCTTTTTGATTTATTTGGATTGTTGGAGGCTATAATTTTTGTGGTATCAAATAGTATATTTTGGCTATCCAGTTTTAGCCTGAAAATATCTTTTTTACCTAAAGAATTTTTATCTGAAACAAAATAAGCATAATCACCAGCGGCTGCAACAGAATAATAAGCATCGTATGCATCGGTATTGATGGGCGAACCAATATTGATGGGTTCAGACCAATTTATCCATGTTTCGTCTAATCTTTTGGTAACGTATATATCGTTGTTGCCTAGTCCGCCAGGTCTGTTGCTCGAAAAGTACATGGTTTTACCATCTGCCGCTAAAAAAGGGGTTGTTTCGGTGTAATTGGTATTGATATCGCTACCAAGACCAATGATTTCAGACCAACTTCCGTCTTTGTTTTTGAATGTGGCATAGATATCGTCTTCGTCGCTTTTTTTATCTTCTGAAAAAGCCATTAATATGGTTTTGCCGTCATTACTCAAAAAGGCGTATTCATTTTGCCCTTTAGACATTTTGTTGTATTTCGGAATATTGACTTTGACAGGAATATCCCAAGAAAATTCGTTTTTTTGTGTAATAGAAAAGCCTCTTGCATCGTATTGACCGTTTACGTAAGAGCCTTTCAAGAGTATGGTTTGTCCGTCTGGCGAAACGCTAAGAATGGTATTGTATTGATCTCTGTTGAGTATTTCGCTCATTCTTCGAGCTGTAGACCATGCACCCATTATGTTTTCTGAAAACCAAATATCTTGCGAGCCTTTTACGGTTTCGGTACCTGCTACTCCAAACTTGTTTTGTGGATGATTTTTTCTACCGAAATAAAAAGTTTTTCCGTCTGGTGCTATTACAGGGTTAAGTTCTGAATATTCTGTATTGACTACTACGCCCATACTTTCGGGAACTTTTTGTGCATTAGATGTCAGTATAAAGGTTGAAAAAAAAAGGCAGAGAGTGCTTATTTTTTTTATTGGTGTTGTTTTCAAAACTTGCATCTGATTACTTTTCTTTCTTTTTGGTTTGTTTTGTTCCATCATAAATCACTTCTCCTTTGTTGTTTCTTTCTTGCACTACAGATGGAAGTGTTTTGTCGAATTTATCTTTTCCGTAAAGTGTTTCTTTTTTTAGTCTACCTCCTGTGCCAAATTGATGGTATTCTCGCCATCTGCCTACTTTTACGCTATCGTCCATTCTGCCTTCTTCTTTGAGTTGCCCTCCTTCGTAGAAGCTTCTGTAGTCGCCTGTTACTTTTCCGTAAATTTTGGGTATTACTTCTTTGTATTTGGTTTCGGCTTTGTCGTAAAAACTAAAGTGCGAATCTGCATAAAAACCATATTTGTAGCGTTCTTTTTTGAGTAATATATAGTCTGAATTGTATTCTTCCCATCTTCCATGTTTGGCACCAAGATAAAAAAAGCCTTCTTCTACAAGCTCGTCGTTGAGGTATCTTTTGTATGGCCCATGGCAAATTTGAGCGTATTCTTTGTCTTTGATAGCTGAATTCACTATTTTGCCCAATTTATAATCGTACCACCAAACTTCTCTAGCATAAACGCTGGGTTCATAATCGTCAGATTTGAGAACATTTATTTCTTCCAAAGACTTTCTATTTCCTGTTCCGTTTTGTCCTAATCTACGTTCTATTTTTATGCCTTCGTATTCGTCTTTAGGTGTTTTTTTTTGTTTTACTTTTTCTTTTTTGGTAGCAGATTTTAAACCTAAATCTGTAATTCCCAATTCTTTTTTTAGTTCGGTAGTTTTGTCAGTGGCTTTGGCAATGATTTTATCTTTTTCGGTATTGAAAGCTTCTTTAGGTTTTTCTATAATTTTTTTTGCTTTTTTGGCACTTTCTAAAAGTTCTGGATTTACTATTTTACCTAAAATCCCATTTTTCTTGATGGTGGTATCTATTTTGGGTTTTTCTTTGGTTTTGAACTCACTATCGCTTTGAGCCTTAGCCGAAAACCAAGCAAAAGTTATCAAGAAGGCAAACAAAGATATTTTTTTCATTGTATAATTTCTAAATCTATTCTATTACTTTTGTGAACGTTTTTAGGTCACATTTATTTTGTGCTACGTTTTTATAGAATAGTCAAAAATACTAAAATTTGGTTTTAGTCTGAGTACAAACAAATTATAATTTTGAAAAAAGAAGCAAAAATATACATTGCAGGTCACCGAGGAATGGTGGGTTCTGCCATTTTACGTACATTAAAAAACGAAGGTTACACAAATTTTGTATTAAAAACTTCGCAAGAACTTGACCTTCGCAATCAGCAGGCGGTATTAGATTTTTTTGAATCAAACAAACCTGAATACGTATTTTTAGCAGCCGCTAAGGTAGGCGGAATATTGGCAAACAACACTTTAAGGGCAGATTTTTTATATGAAAATTTAGCTATCCAAAACAATGTTATTCATGCTTCCTACTTAAATGGTGTACAAAAATTGCTTTTTTTAGGTTCTTCTTGTATTTACCCAAAGCTAGCTCCTCAGCCACTAAAAGAAGAATATTTACTATCTGGTGAGCTAGAACCAACCAACGAGCCTTACGCTATTGCCAAAATAGCGGGCATCAAAATGTGTGAAGCTTACCGTAGCCAATATGGTTGCAATTTCATATCGGTAATGCCTACAAATATGTATGGTCCCAATGATAATTACGATTTACAAAGCTCTCATGTATTGCCTGCTATGATTCGTAAGTTTCATGAAGCTAAAACAAACACGCAGCCCGAAGTGGTACTTTGGGGTTCGGGCAAACCGATGCGAGAATTTTTATATGCAGACGACTTGGCATCGGCATGTTATTACTTAATGTTACATTACAATGAAGCAAGTTTGGTAAATATTGGTACAGGAAAAGACATTACTATCAAAGAATTGGCAGAAACGGTTCAGAGAATCACTGGCTACGAAGGTAAAATAACTTGGGACAGTAGCAAGCCAGACGGCACACCTCGTAAACTAATGGACGTATCTAAGTTGCATAATGAAGGTTGGAAACATACCATAGAACTAGAAGAAGGAATAGGCTTGGCTTATCAAGATTTTTTGAGTAAAATTTAGTTTTTCAAGCAACAATACACAATTATGCAAAAAGAATGGTTTAGCGATTGGTTTGACTCTCCTTATTATCACCTATTGTACAACAATAGAGACCAGCAAGAAGCCGAAACATTCATGAAACATCTCACTGATTACTTGGAAATTAGCCAAGATAAAAAAGTGATGGATTTGGCGTGCGGCAAAGGTAGGCATGCTATTTTTCTGAATAAATTGGGACTGGATGTTACCGGACTAGACCTTTCTCCACAGAGTATTCTATTTGCAAAACAATACGAAAACAGTCGCCTGCATTTTTATGAACATGATATGCGACAAATATATGCCGAAAAAGAATTTGACATTATCCTAAATCTCTTTACCAGTTTTGGGTATTTCGATACCGAAAAAGAAAACATAAAAGCATTTCAAAGTGCAGCAAGAAGTCTCAAAAAAGGTGGAAAATTTGTGCTTGATTTTTTTAATACAAACCTTATTATCAAACATTTAGAAAAACAAACTACCGTAAAAAGAGACGAAATACTTTTTGAAATACACAAAAAAATAGAAAATAACATAATTTTAAAAGATATAAGTTTTGATGTATCTGGCAAAAAATATCATTTCCAAGAACGTGTTGCTGCAATCTCTAAAGATAGTTTTATCAATTATGCCCAATTGTCTGGTTTGAAAACAAAAGCAATATTGGGCAACTATCAGCTTGCCGACTTCGATGAAGCCACTTCACCTAGAATGATTTTTATTTTTGAAAAATAAAAACACAAGACAAAATGTCATAGATTTAGATTTTGGCAATAAGTTTGAAATAACGGATTCTATAATTCATTATATTTACCAAGCAAGATTATAGAACATAGTTTTTCCAAAATCAGACATGAGTGAAACTAGCATAAGCCCAGAGTACACCGATGCCGAAAAATACAAGGTATTTGATGACGAATTTATGCCCCACATCAATGCTATGTACAATTTTGCATTCAGGCTCACCAACGACGAAGAAGATGCAAACGACTTGGTACAAGATACTTTTCTAAAAGCTTTTCGTTTTATAAAATCTTTTGAAAAAGGTACAAACGCCAAAGCATGGCTTTTTAGGATACTCAAAAATAGTTTTATAAACGATTTTCGTAAAAAAACAAAAGAACCTTCTAAGGTAGATTACCAAGAAATAGAATCTACCTACAACTCTGACGAAGATGCCGAAACCACCGGCACCACAGACCTAAGAGCGGAATCTGTACAAGATATGATTGGCGACGAAATAGCCAATGCCCTCAACCAATTGCAAGTAGATTTCAGAACAGTAATTATTTTGTGCGATATCGAAGGTTTCACCTACGAAGAAATGGCAAAAATACTTGACATTCCTATTGGCACTGTGCGTTCGAGGCTGCACAGAGCTAGAATGCTTCTCAAAGAAAAACTCAAAGACTACGCCAAAACAATGGGCTATACCGATACAGAAAAATAATCATCGACAATAGCCTATAAATGAACTTTTTGATAAAAAGTAAATGTTATTCGTTTGGTATTAAAAAATCAAGAAAACAGTAAAGCTAAAAATATAATTTTCGAAGCATGTCCACCGAAACAACTAATATAGAAAAAAAGACACAATGTGAACATCATGAAGAATGTATGAAAATGATTCAGCTTATTTTGGACTGTCAAGCCAGTGTAGAACAAATTCAACATTTCAAAGATAATATGAGTAAATGTACACCTTGTGAAAATGGGTATGAATTAGAAAAAAGTATCAAAGAAGCCCTAAATTTGAAACTAGAAAAAAAATGCGTTCCTTCTAAACTAGCAAGTTTTATAAGAGATAGTATTAAAAATTGCTAAGTTTTTTAGCCATCAAACCTAGGTATTCTTTTGTGAAACAATACTTTTGCTACATTTTACATTTTTAAAATCTCAAAAAAACTTTCTTCTTTTTAGATACGATTTTATAAAACATTCAACTAAATCCCTTCAACTTTCCAACCTTTTTATATATAAGACTGTCCTTATTATATCATTCATTTTTTTTCACTATATCAAATTTTATATCAAAGTTTGATTTATAACAAACAAAGACATGAAAACACTATTGAAAACCTTGATTTGCTCAGTCATTATTTTTAGTGCTTGCGAAAAATCAGAAATCCCCGTACAAAAAATAGAACCTGATTTTAATAAAAGCCAAAAACTAGAAGGCATCAACCCAAATTTCGCCAACCAAGCCAACGCATTTGCCTTTAAGTGCTTTCAGCAACTCAACAGCACACAAAGCAACGAAAACGTAGTAATATCGCCATTGAGCATAGACATTGCCCTTGGCATGCTAGTGAATGGTGCAGATGGCGAAACAGCCAACGAAATAAAAAAAGCACTTCAAAAAGAAGGATTTTCGCTCGAACAACTCAACACAACCTACAACCAGCTTATAAAAGGCTTGCCAATTGTAGACCCCAAAGTAAGGTTGAGTATTGCTAATTCTGTATGGAAAGAAAAAAACTTTCAAACCAAAAAAACATTTACAGATATGCTTATCAACAACTTCGATGCCGAAACAAACATGTTTGACATCAATAACAAGCAAGAAAGCATCAAGAGTATCAACAAATGGGTAGCCATAAATACTGAAAATAAAATACCAACTATTATAGAAACAATTCCTGACGAAGCTGTAATGTACTTAATAAATGCGTTGTATTTTAAAGGAGACTGGAAGTACAAATTTGACCCTAAAAACACTGTAAGTTCGCCTTTTTTTACAGCAATAGATAAAAGAGCAAGAACGATAAACCTTATGAAACAAAAAGTAAATTTACGCACCGCCCAAAGTGATAATTATGCTGCCTTCGAACTTCCTTACGGCAATGGTGACTACAATATGACCATTGTTTTGCCTGATAACGATGTTTCTATAGAAAATTTTGCCAATGAATTTAACTTACAAAACTGGCAAAGTTTACAAAACAATTTAAAAGAAAGCACTGAAGATATAGCTTTACCTAAATTCACTTTAGACTATAAAACTTCGCTGAATGCTACGCTACAAAGCCTCGGAATGAAGATTGCTTTTACCAACAAAGCCAATTTGTCAAAGATATCTGACGCAAATGGTTTGAGTGTTTTTGATGTTGCACATAAAGTAAGCTTATCGGTAGACGAAGCAGGCAGCGAAGCAGCAGCTGTAACCTCTATAGGAATTGGCGTTACTTCTGTGCCATTGAGAAATTATATCGTAAATAGGGCATTTATGGTATTGATCACTGAAAAAACTTCTAATACCGTTTTATTTATTGGCAAAATAGCTGACCTAGGATAGAATGGATTGATTTTCAAAAATCTCTTTAAATCAAAAATAGCTGTGTATCGCAACACAGCTATTTTTTTGAAATATTTTAAGCCAAAATTTCTTCTATTGAAGTTAGTTCTTCTGGTGAAAAATTGGTGTTTTGCAAAGCTTCTATTGAATCTAACAGCTGAGCACTTCGGCTTGCTCCTATTAGTACCGAGGTTACCCGTTGATCTTTTAATAACCATGCTATCGCCATTTGAGCGAGAGTTTGCCCTCTGGTTTGTGCCAATGTATTTAACTTTTCTATTTTTGTTAATTTGTCAGGCGTAACGTGAGAACTCTTTAAAAAACCATGGGACTTAGAGGCTCTTGAACCTTCGGGAATACCTTTTAAGTATTTATCTGTCAATAAACCTTGTGCTAATGGTGAAAATGGAATACAGCCTACGCCAGCATTTCCCAACAAAACCATCAGACCATCTTCTGCCCATCGTTCAAACATCGAATATTTAGGTTGATGTATCAAACAAGGTGTTCCCAGTTGCTTCAATATAGCAAAAGCTTCTGCAGCTTCTGCTGGCTTATAGTTTGAAAGCCCAACGTATAATGCTTTACCTTGTCTTACCAAAAGGTCAAGCGTTGTCATGGTTTCTTCTAGAGGAGTATTGGGGTCTGGACGGTGATGATAAAAAATATCTACATAGTCGAGCTGCATGCGTTTCAGACTCTGATTGATACTTGCTACTAGACTTTTTTTGGAGCCCCATTCGCCATAAGGCCCTTCCCACATATAGTATCCAGCTTTAGTAGAAATTATAATTTCGTCTCTATATGCAGAAAAGTCTTTTTTTAGTATTGTACCAAAATTTTCTTCTGCCGAACCTGGAGGTGGTCCATAATTATTGGCTAAGTCGAAATGTGTAATGCCATTATCAAAGGCAGTTTTTAATATTTCTCTATAATTTTCAAATACGTCTACTCCGCCAAAGTTATGCCACAAACCCAAAGATAATTCGGGCAAAAGCAAACCACTGTTACCGCATCTACGGTATTTCATTTGTTGGTATCGGGTTGGGTTGGGCTGGTACATATAATTTTACAAAAACAATTTAAAAAATATCATTCTACATCTTTTACACACCTAAAACCTGTGTGCTCTAAGCCCGTATCTGGACTACTTTTCATTCTTCTTGAAACTCTATAACCACTGCAATAGCTGTCGTTACATAAAAAACTACCTCCTCTTAGGCTACGTTTAGGCGTGCTTGGCTCCTCTGGATCAAAGCTTTGCGATGGGCCAGGTGGGTTTTGAGCAATTTCTCCTTTTTTAAATTCTTTATAATAACTATCTAAGTACCAGTCGCTACACCATTCCCAAACATTGCCAGCTATATCGTACAAGCCATAGCCATTGGGTTGGAAGCTTTTTACAGGTGCTGATTTAAAATACCCATCTTTTTGTTCATTTAGGTAGGGAAATTTACCTTCCCAACTATTGTTTTTAGCTTTACCTGTGTTTACTTTTTCATTTCCCCAAGGATAAATATTATTATTTAAACCTCCTCTTGCAGCAAATTCCCATTCAGCTTCTGTGGGCAATCTTTTTTTTGCCCATTTGCAATATGCCATTGCATCGTCCCAACTGAGGTGAACTACTGGATGATTTTCTTTTCCTTTTATGCTACTACTAGCACCTTGAGGGTGTTTCCAGCTAGCCCCTTTTTGCCAAGTCCACCATTGCTGAAAATCAGTGAGTTCTACAGGGCCGTTTGTTGGCTTAAAAACCAATGATGCAGGTTGTAAAAGTTCTTCTGATGGTTTTGGTGTACCTGCTGGAAGGGTTTTTTTGAGCTCTTCCCAGTCTGGTTTTTTTTCTGCTGTGGTAATATAATGGGTAGCATCTACAAATTTCTGAAATTGAGCGTTTGTAACCTCTGTAACATCCATATAAAATGGCTTTACATTTACGGTATGCTTTGGGTATTCGTCTTGAGCGGCCTGATCATTATCTCCACCCATATCAAAGATGCCACCGGGAATATACGACATTCCGTCTTTAATGGTAAGTTTGTAACCTGTGCTGTCTTTGAATCTGTTGGGTATTTTCATGCAGGCATGCACAGAATCCTGTTTTACTTTTTCTTTTTCCTCCGTTGTTTTTTTCTTTTCACATGATATAAAGAAAGTACTTAAGGCTGATATTATTGATACAAATACTATTTTATGATTTGACATACTTGTTGATTTTGAAACTAAATATCAAAAAAAATATATTTTTCTGTTATTTTTTTGTACTAAATTATTTAACACAAAATTATGTATTTTGATACAGAAACAATGTCTTTGTTGCTATTAATTTGGTGCAGTTTTATAAAATTGAATTTAATTTGTTTTTTAAGATCTGCTATAACAATCTTTTAGTTTTTGATTTATAATCCAAATATCGTTCGCCATGCTGTTTTTCCAAAAAATCTTCTTCTAAACGTATTTGATATAATAAAATAGTTAAACTGAATTAGCATAAAAGTAATTGAATCCGCAGTAAATAAAATAAATGGGTAAATATATTTTAAGTGCTTCAAACATAGTTATATCGATTAATTTTCACCTTTTATTGGGCTGTATATGTTGATTTTTAGTTTTTAGTTTTTCAAATTCTACCCAATTTATAAGCTTAAAAAATGGTTTTGTTTCTGCAGTATATTTTTGCAATAAATGGACTGGCCTTGTAGGTCTATTGTCGAATCCTCCACCACAGTTTGGGCATACGTT